>NZ_JACJEB010000070.1:0-244 GCF_014163845.1 Shewanella sp. SR43-4
ATCGGACGCGGGATGGAGCAGTTGGTAGCTCGTCGGGCTCATAACCCGAAGGTCGTAGGTTCAAGTCCTACTCCCGCAACCATTTCTTTAATCAATAGAATAAAAACAATTGATAGCGTTTTATCGGACGCGGGATGGAGCAGTTGGTAGCTCGTCGGGCTCATAACCCGAAGGTCGTAGGTTCAAGTCCTACTCCCGCAACCATTTCTTTAATCAATAGAATAAAAACAATTGATAGCGTTTT
>NZ_JACJEB010000071.1:0-242 GCF_014163845.1 Shewanella sp. SR43-4
TCCCCTCCTTTCCCCCGTAGGGCGTATGCGGTATTAGCAGTCGTTTCCAACTGTTATCCCCCTCGACTGGGCAGATCCCTAGGCATTACTCACCCGTCCGCCGCTCGTCACCTCAGAAGCAAGCTCCCTTGTGTTACCGCTCGACTTGCATGTGTTAGGCCTGCCGCCAGCGTTCAATCTGAGCCATGATCAAACTCTTCAATTAAAGTTTTTTGAATCTTACGATTCGGCTCAATGAATTC
>NZ_JACJEB010000072.1:0-233 GCF_014163845.1 Shewanella sp. SR43-4
TAGGTTTTACCCGCCGATTCAGCTTTGCATTTGACCAATCTAGAGTAAGAAGCGAACTTTTGCACTGACTCAAATCGGCAGATATCACCGATTTCATACAAAATTGTCAGTGACAGAATCTTGCCAATACCTGGTACAGTTTTAAGTAGTTCTAGATACACTGGATTATGATTTTTGGCTTGTTTTTCAATGAACCATTCAACTTGAGCGAGTTCTTTGGCATAGCAATCAAG
>NZ_JACJEB010000073.1:0-230 GCF_014163845.1 Shewanella sp. SR43-4
GCCCGAAGGTCCCCTCCTTTCCCCCGTAGGGCGTATGCGGTATTAGCAGTCGTTTCCAACTGTTATCCCCCTCGACTGGGCAGATCCCTAGGCATTACTCACCCGTCCGCCGCTCGTCACCTCAGGAGCAAGCTCCCTTGTGTTACCGCTCGACTTGCATGTGTTAGGCCTGCCGCCAGCGTTCAATCTGAGCCATGATCAAACTCTTCAATTAAAGTTTTTTGAATCTT
>NZ_JACJEB010000074.1:0-230 GCF_014163845.1 Shewanella sp. SR43-4
AGCAAATAGTTGCCCACTCTTAAGTTGTCGATACCGGCTGACAAAGTCGTAAAAGCCGCTGGCAGCGTTTGAGTGTGCCAGTGGCTAGGTATTATCACTAGTTGATTTAATCGTGATGGCTAATGAAGTGAACATTAGCAAATAGTTGCCCACTCTTAAGTTGTCGATACCGGCTGACAAAGTCGTAAAAGCCGCTGGCAGCGTTTGAGTGTGCCAGTGGCTAGGTATTA
>NZ_JACJEB010000075.1:0-224 GCF_014163845.1 Shewanella sp. SR43-4
AGTGACAGAATCTTGCCAATACCTGGTACAGTTTTAAGTAGTTCTAGATACACTGGATTATGATTTTTGGCTTGTTTTTCAATGAACCATTCAACTTGAGCGAGTTCTTTGGCATAGCAATCAAGTAGCGCCATATCTAAATCAATGTTGCGCTGCACGATAGGGTCTTGATACTGCTCACGAAGTTTTTGTCTTGCTGAAATGTTTTTAAGATTTAACTCAGT
>NZ_JACJEB010000076.1:0-223 GCF_014163845.1 Shewanella sp. SR43-4
ACCACCAACATTAACGTCACCCTCACTGAGCTTGATGTCAATGAAACGCCTGAGTTCACTCCACCCGTGGGCGAAACCAGCTACAACTTTACGTATTTTGAAAACAGCAGCGACAGCACTGTGATCGGTACCGTCAATGCCATCGATCCGGAAGGCACGCCAGTGACCTACAGTATCGTCAGCGGCAATGACGACGCTTGGTTTGAGATTGATCCCGTGACCG
>NZ_JACJEB010000077.1:0-221 GCF_014163845.1 Shewanella sp. SR43-4
TTCGACTCTTTATTTATAAAAAGCTGAGCCCGACAAGATATTATCTGCTCTATCCTGCGTCCGAAAACGCTATCAATTGTTTTTATTCTATTGATTAAAGAAATGGTTGCGGGAGTAGGACTTGATAAAAAACTACGACCTTCGACTCTTTATTTATAAAAAGCTGAGCCCGACAAGATATTATCTGCTCTATCCTGCGTCCGAAAACGCTATCAATTGTT
>NZ_JACJEB010000078.1:0-220 GCF_014163845.1 Shewanella sp. SR43-4
TGCGCCTTTAGTTAGTACTATCAGCTTTCCAAATTGTTAAAGAACAACACTTAACCGGCTTGCGGTGTGTTTTACTCACCTTCCGAAGAAGTTAACAAGTAATCTGTGTGAACACTCACATGCATTGCTGCACTTTAGGTATTGAGTTAGTCGTATAGGTAAGGAGGTGATCCAGCCCCAGGTTCCCCTAGGGCTACCTTGTTACGACTTCACCCCAGTC
>NZ_JACJEB010000079.1:0-219 GCF_014163845.1 Shewanella sp. SR43-4
TCTTTAACAATTTGGAAAGCTGATAGTACTAACTAAAGGCGCATGAATGATGATTCGTTGTCGTTTGTGTGATTACGTTAGTGCGAAAAACGTTAATGCGAAAGCATTAACACTTGAGTTCTCAATACACTGTTTAAGTGTCTTGAATATTCTAAAAAACTAAGGCGAGTCCACTTCCTACCCGGAGGTGAGACAAGTAAAAACCAGCTGGTCATGATA
>NZ_JACJEB010000007.1:0-20071 GCF_014163845.1 Shewanella sp. SR43-4
GCACTAAAGCCTGCGGCAGGCAATTAATAACATTGAATTAACGACCTAAAATAAACTAGTAAATATGCAATAGGTTGGGCATTACTCGGACGAAAGTCCAACTACCAGCCAAGAATTTAGTTGGCTCAGGGTAAAATTTACAAAAAGATAAGTTATAACCCACTTTTGTCCAAAAGTGAGTTACTAAGAGATACGCTTTCAGTTGTAATAAAATGACAATTCATAATTATAGTATCTAGGTGTAGTTCCGATTTGTCAGACTATGGGTACATTTTATGTCAGAGTATGGTTATATCTTTTCGGTAAGTTATTGAAAGCTGGAAGCTGCCTATGTCAGACTTTGCTTCCAGCGACAGATGTTGTCGCTGAACCCATATATTGGTTTTAGCGACATGAGCCAATTAAAGCGAAAGTGGTTCAATCGTGGTTTGACTATGATTATCAGGGGCAGCTGTTATTGGTCCCGCTATCTGAGTTGCTGCTTGTGGTGATATTCGTTCAGGAAACCACTTTTTTACAATAAGCTCGAACTGGCCATTTTGTTTAACCGTATCAAATGCATGTCGCATCATTTCGAGTAATTCAACCCGAGTATCTTTATGGGTTGCTATACCTAGCTCGATGTTATTAATAACATACGCAATGGTGAAATCAGACCGGTTAAGCCCCAATGCCTTTATTGAGCCGGATAGGCCGATATCATTATTATTGACTAAATCCACTCGATCATAATAAAGCATTTTTAGGGCTTTAGTTTGGTTTGCAACCAAATAGACATTTGGGTGTTCATGTTGAATGTTGAGACTCTCTAGTGAAATGTCGCTTCTTGGTAACGCCAGCGTGTATCGATTAATATCTTGTTTGTTAACGATATTGATGTCAGATCGAGAGGTCTTTTTGTAAATAACATTTCGCACCGTGTGAAAATCACCTATCCATTTAAACAGTTGTAAACGTTTTTCGGATTTGCCTATCGAAAAAATAAATGTATCAGGATTTTTTGCGGCATTTTTATATGCTCGGCTCCAAGGCATGATTTGAATATTAATATCAAAATCAAGGTATTGCTGGGTAGCATGTAACACATCAATCGAAAAGCCAACCAATTCTCCATGAGAATTTAGCGACTGAAATGGAGGATAGCTTTCGGTGTAAAAAGTGATGGCTGGTCTGGCATTTGAAATCGGCGAATTGAAAAATGTAATGATGAAAATCACCACAGATAAGTAACGCAACATAAATAACAGCACCTTAAATTAAGGCTTCCATGCATTTCATCTCCGTAATAGTGACAAGCCTAACATATTGTTATTATTTTGTGACAATTAAGCCGTGGTGTCGTTAGATAATTAATCTTTGTGGAGATCTAGCCCAGAGTACTTTGCTAAACAATATACTCATCTGCCCACTCTTTTAAGCGCTCTAAAATATCCAATGCCGTGCGACCAAGATCGGTAATACTATAAGACACAGCAATAGGACGATCACTAATCACATGGCGAGTCACCAGTCCTTGGGCTTCTAATTCTTTCAGGCGTTGATCGACCATTTTTTTACTTGCCCCGCCTAACATGCGCGACAAATCATTAAATCGCACTGGACCATCTTGCAAGTGCCATAATATCGATGCTTTCCATTTTCCACCTAATACCCGCATACCACGCTCGACCGAGCAAGGTTCAGCACAAGCGTTGATAACTTTTTTTTGACCGTTAGTCATTGTTTCAATTTTAGTTTTCATCAATCTAACCTAGGTTACTAAAAGTATACTGGTTGCTTTTGTATTCCATTGTATCAAAATAGACAGCAATTAGACTAGCGTCACTTTAGTACCATTAAGGAATGTTTCTCCATGGCAGTATTAACCTCTTACGATCCCGCGAGTTATCACAAAGTCGATGGCGGAGAACACATTGAAGCCACAGCGGTAGGTAGCGTAGAAACAACCAGCATCGAGCGGTTGCCAATAGTGATAAGCAATGCGCAAGTTGCTCAAAAAGCTTGGGCAAGTTTGCCATTAGTTGAACGGCAACAGTATGTGGTTAAAGCGTATCAACAATTACACGCAGTGCAAGATGAACTGGCAACACTCATTGGCCAAGAAATGGGCAAAGATTATCGCCGTGCCACCTATGAAGTGGGCGGTACATTACAAAATGCAGGCTATTTTGCCAGTGAAATAGGCGATGCACTAGCCACTGAGCAAGTTGATAATCGTACTGAATTACAATACCGTCCTTTGGGTGTTGTAGCCGTCATTTCGCCCTGGAATTATCCGATAGCCATGGCCAATAACTTACTGATGCCAGCACTTATAGCGGGCAACAGTGTGATATTAAAGCCATCTGAACAAACTCCGCTGGTGGCCGAATTATTTATTAATACCCTTAATAAGGTGCTACCACAGCATGTGTTGCAAGTGGTTCAAGGTGATAAAGCCCTTGGCCAGGCTCTGGTTGCTGCAGACATTAATATGGTGGCATTTACCGGGTCTATGGCTGCAGGTAAACACATTATGGCTAATGCCGCATCGGGGTTAAAACGTTTAGTAATGGAGCTTGGCGGCAACGATCCTATGATTGTGATGGCCGGTGCCAATATGGATGCCGCGGTGCGTTTTGCGGTGGCAAGCTCGTTTGAAAACGCTGGGCAGATGTGCACTTCCACAGAACGAGTATATGTAGACCAGCAAATTGCCGATGAGTTTGAACAAAAAGTGGTGGCCTTAGCCAGCCGTTATCGTGTGGGGGCATGGGACGCCGCGAATGTGAATATTGGCCCGATAGTGAATCCTACACAGCACCAAAAAGTACTTGAGCAGTTACAAGATGCTACAGCCAAAGGCGCGAGTATTTTATTAGGTAGTGATCACTATGAACTACCGTTTATTCAACCTACAGTTGTGACAGATATTACTCCTGAAATGCTGCTAGAACGTGAAGAAACCTTTGGCCCTGTAGTGGCTATCAGCCGTTTTAGTGATATTGATGAAGCCATTAGTCGCGCTAATAACAGCCACTATGGTTTAGCTGCTGTGGTGTTTGGTGGCCAAGGCGCTAAAGCCGTTGCCGAACAACTTGAGGCTGGCATGGTTGGGGTTAATCAAGGTGCTGGTGCTGGCAATGCGCCATGGGTAGGAGCTAAGCAAAGTGGTTTTGGTTTTCATGGCACTGCAGCAGGGCATCGCCAATTTGCTCAAGTGCGAGTGATGAGTTATTAATTTTTGCGGTTAGCCACACTTATTCGTAAGCAGTTATTTTTTAGTAAATAATGTTTATTAAACAATAACTCTCACACTTTTTTAGTTAAACATTGCTAGCCCATTTTATGGTTAAAGGTATAAATACATGAACACAGCAAAAGTAAATTCAGATTATTTTGTGGTGGCACTAGAACCCGGCGCTGAACATCCGGCATTGCCGACATGGGCTAATCATCACGCTAATGTGGCTGAGCTTAATGAGGCAAAGTTGACCGAAACTGAGCGTGCTAACGTGAGTAAAAAAATGTTAGCCGAAGTGCCAGGTGCGTTTCAATTATTGAATGTATTGACGCCAGATGAGTGTAAACGGCTAATTTCGGTGAGTGAGTCGATGGGCTTTTTACCCGACGCCGCGGTGTCATTACCACGCAATGTTCGCCATAACGACAGTTTAACCTGGGTGGTTGATAACACCACAGAGCAAGTTATTTGGAATAGAGTTAACCATCTTATGGATGATAACTTGGGCATTTTTGCTGGTAAAGCAGCCTTGGGACTCAATAATCGCTTTCGTTTTTATCGCTATAATCAGGGGGATTTCTTTAAGCCGCATTCAGATGGTTCGTGGCCGGGAAGCCAAGTTATAGACGGTCAGTTAGTGCGAGATGCTTTTGGCGATCGCTATAGTCTGCTGACATTTTTAATCTTACTGACAGAAGACTTTGAAGGCGGTGCAACGCGCTTTTTAGTTAATGCCGACAATCCAAGTTTACCAGCAAAACATGGCGATAATATGCGTCAAGTTGACGTGCGAACGCCAGCAGGAAGTGTATTGTGTTTCCCACATGGCATGCATCCGCTGCATTGCATTCATAGCTCAGAGCCTATTTTGTCTGGGGTTAAATACATTATCCGCACCGATGTGTTGTTTGAGTTATAACACTGGCCATCAACACGGGTTAGTTTATTGATAAGCTAACCCATTAGTTAAGCGCTATATTTTTAATGAAATAACTTACAAGGTTCGCTTTACTCAAGCCTTTGTGAACTTTTCCTTCTTGCTTAATCCTCGCTGAATGAAGCCGATGTTCGTCATCCGTGATGTATTTCTGATCAATATAAACCCGCTGTTATGAAATTCACTCGTGTGTCACTTTCAGCAATAAACTTCTATAACGTTTATCGAATAAGCTTGCTCGCCAACGTGGCTATTGTGACAGCGCATCCTTGGAAAACTCAACTGTCAGCGCTAATGGCAAGGATAACATTTACGCGAATGTTGACTTCATGGAGCGATAACTGAGACATAAGATCTGAAATTATATTTTAGGTTTTATTATTAACTAGGGAGTATGATATAAATCAAATTGTTAACGTATTGTTATCTTTTGGGTTCAGCTATACTCAGATTTTAAATGACTCATCATTAGAGTGCTCTATTGGGTCATGATGGAACGCGTACATGCAGCAGAATGTGTTTAAGGTTAAGTTGTGATGCTAAATGATTGACTGCTAAATCAATGATTGTCCTGGCCAGGGGTAAAATCCGAATCAACGATTAATTTTTTTAGTGTTTTACGATCGCATGTTTTGACATTTGCTGCCGATATAAAGTCATATCACTGGAAAACTTTGGATTATAAAGGAAGAGCTCATGCAATCGACACTAAAAACACGTCTGCTTCTTAGCAGTCTTTTTGCAGTACTGATCACTATCGTGGTGTTGGTGAGCATATCTAGTTATGTTATTAGAAATAATGCATTGACCAATACCCAAGATGAAATAGACCAACTAGCAGTGACCTTTACTCAAGGAATTGGCGAATGGATGCAAGATAGAAAGCAGGCCATTACCAGCCTGAAACAAACCATTGAAGCTGACCCAACTGTTAATATCACGCCTTTTTTACTCCAAGCTCACAACGCTGTGGGCTTTGCATTAACTTATTTTGGCGATGAGCAAGGTAATATGTACCGTCAAGATCCTGCATTAAATACCGCAGGTTATGATCCAAGAGTAAGACCTTGGTATATAGATGCTAAGGCCGCAGGCAGTATGATTATGACAGCGCCTTATATTAGTACTACTTTACAGAAGCAAGTGGTGACGATTGCTGCACCTGTGATGGCTAATGGCAAATTGTTTGGTGTTACCGCCGCTAACTTAACCATTGTTCAGTTAACGGATGCCGTCCAGAGCTTAGACGTTCCGGGTGATGGTTACGCTGTAATGGTTGACTATACCGGACTGATTATCAGCCATCCACATAGTCAATTGAATAATAAACAACTCAGTAGCGTCGATGAACAATTCACTAATAGTTGGTTAGCACAAAGGTCCAAAGCCAACAGTATTGAAGAGCGTGAGCTCGATGGTACAACTAAGCTTTTGTATGTTGCGGCAATCCCTTCGACAGAGTGGGCATTAATTTTCGTAATGGATAAGCAACAAATTATGTCACCGGCTACCGTTCTCGCTTGGTGGATGTCTGCGATAGGGGCGACTTTACTTATTCTTTTCGGATTAATGCTTACCGTTATTTTTAAAATTCAATTTAAAGATCTTGAACGTGTTGCCCAAGCTCTAAACGATATTGCCGAAGGAGAAGGTGATTTAACCGTGCGTATTGAAACCGCCAACAGTCATGATGAAATAGGTCGCTTAGCGTCTGGTTTTAATCAATTTGCTGAACGTATTCACGGGATGATTTCTCGGATGCATAAAATTGCAGGCCAATTGGAATATCAAGCGACAGATAGCAGTGCATCAGCGGTTAAAAATAGCGATCGTATTGTCATTCAGCAAGATGAAGTGACTATGGTAGCCACAGCCGTAACTGAAATGGCCAGTGCTACCGAAGAGATTGCCAGCAATGCCGAACATACAGCACACATAGCACAAGATGCGGTAGAGCTTTCAACCCACGGTCAAAAACAGGTAATGCAAAGCCAAGCATCAATACGAAGTCTAGCCAAAGAAGTGAGTACAGCAGGGCAGATTATTGGTGACTTGAATGAACACTCACAGAAAATTAACAGTATTCTGTTAACCATTAGCGGGATCTCCGAGCAAACTAATTTGTTGGCATTGAATGCTGCGATTGAAGCCGCTCGTGCGGGAGAACAAGGCCGAGGTTTTGCTGTAGTGGCTGATGAAGTTCGAGTGTTATCACAACGTACTCATTCATCGACTCAAGAAATTCAAGCTACAATTGAGACCCTACAAAAAACGGCGGAAAAAGCTGTTAAGTCAATGACACAAAGCCGTGAAATGGCTGAAACCAGCGTATCGGATGCTAATTCGGCTAGTGAGAGTTTATTGCAGATCACTAAAGCGATTAATGAGATTTCAGATATGGCGAGTCAAATTGCCACGGCAGCAGAAGAACAAACCTCAGTGACAAGTGAGATAAACCGTAATACGGAATCTATTCGCGAAGTATCGGAAAACTTGTCAATTGAAGCGAAAACCTCAATGACACAAGCACAGAAATTGGCTCATTTAGCTGCATCACTACAACAAGAGGTCAGTAGCTTTAAGTTGTAGTATTAAAGCAACCAATCACTTAATACTCAGTGTGTTCGAGTAGATCAGTAAAAGTGTCTTTAGATACTTTTACTGATGTTGTCTCTATTTTCATATGATGATTATTCAAAATCGGCTTTCGTTTCAAACACCATATCTTCGCCAGTCAGCGGATGAGTAAGCGCTAAATATTGGGCGTGTAAATGCAAACGGTTGGTGGCGATGCCGTATAAATCATCACCGACTATTGGCATGTGCAAACCATCGTGATGGGCACAATGCATGCGTAATTGATGGGTTCGCCCGGTTTTAGGGTACAAATATACTAAAGTGCGCTGTCTTTGACGTTGATAAACTTGCCAATGCGTCTCGGCATGTTTGCCATGCTCATAACACACTAACTGCTTCGGACGATCGTCCAAATCCACCCGCAATGGCAAACTAATATCTCCCTCATCTTGACTTGGTACACCCTCAATTAGCGCGATATAACGTTTAGTGACGCTGCGTTGAATAAACTGCTGTTGTAGAGCTTTGTTAGCTTCTTTGGTGAGTGCAATCACCATTAGGCCTGAGGTCGACATGTCTAAGCGATGAACAATCAGCGGCCCTGTCGCAGTGGGAAATAGCTGCTGCATACGACTAAACACCGAGTCGGTGATATTTTTACCCGGTACCGATAACAATTCAGCAGGCTTGTTAATAATCACCATCGCATCATCTTGATAAATAATATCAATGTGCTGATCTTTACCCGGATTAATCAACAGTGGATCGTCATCCACTTGCATGCCTTTTAGCATGTGAGTCAGAATAGGTCGGCATTTTCCGTGACAAGCCGGGTAGTAGTTTTTATGCTGTTTTATCTCAGATTTTGGCGATGAGCCCCACCAAAACTCTGCCATCGCAATTGGAGTAAATTGATGTGTAAATGCGTATTGCAGTAACTTAGGTGCCGCACATTCGCCTGCACCTGCTGGTGGTAAATGATTAGGTGCATCATTGAAAATATCGTTTAAATCTCGTGCTTCACCTAAGACATTTAAAAACTGATATTGAGCAAACAGCTTTTTTTGCAATCCATTTGAAAGTTGTTTGCGCTGACGTTTAAGCTGTTTGATTTGCAATTGAAGCGTATCTAATGCCACTTTAGTGGCTTCAACTTGAGTCTGCCACTGTTGCTTTAACGCATTTAGCTGATGCTTTTGCTGCACACTTTGACGGCTTAACTCGATAGACAATGTTCTATGGGTATCGTCACTGATGCTTGCTTGCGCTAATGCATCATCTGCTTGCTCACGTTGCAGCTTACGCAGCTTGCGGCCTTCAACTATTGCGTTACGTTGCTGCTCAAGTTCACTTTCCGCTTGGTGTTGTTGCGCAACTAACGTCGCGGTTAATGTTGCCAGCAATGGATTTGCTTCTTGCTGACTAATCGACAGATTAATGTGGTTAATCTGTTTATTTTCAGCACTAAAAAAACTGTCTTGGGTCAGCATATCAAACACTGGTGGCACAAACGGCGGTAAGATATTGTTGTCGGCTAACTTACCCGAAAAAGCCGCTAAAAAACCAAGTTGCCCGTGTGCATTCTTCACCACTAATACACCAAACATTTTACCAATCACCATGCCGCGATCATTTTCGCTGTCTAAGCCAAAATTATGTCGCCAGGGATTCGCCTCAAGTAACTCCTGCTGCAACTGCTTTGCAGCCAGTAAACATATTGGATGAGGTTGATAATAAAACGGGAAGGTGAAAGAGTTAGGTAATCCTTGTTCGGCAAGCGTGTTATTGAAAGCCATTGCATCATTGAAAGGAATAAAACACGGGTCGTTAACAGACATCAAAAACACACTCACTACACCAAAGGGCCATTATTTTACCTTGTTGTACTGTTTGGTGCATCTATAAGTGTTCGAGGTATATGGAATGGAATTATTTTAGCTGTAAAAGAGAGCACAAGGGATTAACCATAAAAAAACCGTTGCTAATAAATATTGGCATGTTAGCTTCGGATTTTGATTTTATTTGAATCGATTAATTAGTCAGCTAATTGATATTTACACTGATATTTAAATAAAAATGGGCGAAGTACAATCACGTCACCCATATAGTGGTTAATGCTTAGCGACGATTACTTTGCCACTCTGTGTAAGGCGCACATCTTGTTACCATCTGGATCGCGAAGGTAAGCAAGGTATAAATCAAATGCAGGGCCAGGTCGAATACCCGGAGCATCTTCACACGCGGTGCCACCATTGACTAAACCGGCCTCATGCCATGCATCTGCTAACGCTGGTGTTTCTGCAGCAAAACCAATTGTTGTGCCATTACCATGGCATGCTGGCTCACCGTTAATCGGTTTAGTGAGTATGAAAATCCCCGTCTTTGTCATGTATACACAACGACCTTTAGGATCAATTTGTCCTGGAGCATGGCCTAATGCACCTAAAATCGCATCATAGAATTTTTTTGATGTATCAATATCATTAACGCCGATCATAACGTGACTAAACATGGTAACTCTCCTTGTGCGAGTTCAATTGAACTCAATGGTTAATAAGCTATCGCATATCGACGCAATAGATTTATCTTTTTGATGTTAAATGCTTAAGTTGTTCAGTAATGCGATAGTGTGGGTCAGCAATGCTTTATCCCCAACCTTTCCATGACCGGGTACTACCATTTTCACCTGCGGAAATTGGGCTTGTACCTTGGCAACCGTTAATGGCCAAGCTTGCATGTCTGCTTCAGCTGTATAACCCAATACGCTTGAATTCAGCGATTTGATTAAACATCCGCCAAATAATATTTTTTGTGCGGGTAGCCATACCACAAGGTTATCTTCGGTATGTCCGGCACCAAGATCATATACTTCAACTAAATCCGTTTTCATTATGTATTGTGTGCCGCCAAAGGTGTTTTTAGCGATAGGTTTAGCATTTTTAGCTAAAATCTTCTGGGTTGTTTCAGATACTGTGGTCGCAATACCTTGGCTGTTAAGGTAACCGATACCGCCAGCACGATCTTGATGGGAATGAGTTGAAATACTGGCAACTGGGGTAAATCCTTGCTGGGCAATCCAGTCAAGAAGCTTTGCCGTATCGCTGTCGGTCCAAGGCGTATCGATAATATAGGCCTGTTTATCTTCAACCACAACAAGGCCGTTCGCTTCGACTAAGCCGAAATTGCTGACATTCATATAGGAGTGATGTAAATACACTCCATCAGCAAGTTTTGATACAGTCAGCTGGCCTTCAAGGCTAGGTTTTACGGTTTGGTTTGTTGTTTTTTCTGCTTCATGGCCATAACTGGGTAAGCAGAGCATTAATGCAACTACGCCCATGATGCGCCATGAGCGGTGAAAGGTAAGGTTAATCATAACTATGTCCATATATGCCATGGTAAATGGCGAGTAAAATAAAGATTAAGTAGACATGTTACACATTTTTTTTACCGATTTGAGTTTGATAAACAGAAAATAATTTAGCGACGTTTACTTTGGCTTTTAGCTTTGCCGCGAGTAAATACATACCAGCTAATTTACGATGAATAAAAATGGCATCAGTAGGTGGGGTATGCCATTCATCTTGTTGGGTGCTCATGGCTTTACCTGCCTGAGTGATACGTTTAGCTAAACTGCTTTGAGCAAAATCGTATTCACCATCAAAGCGCAGTGGCTCACAAGCTTGGTAGAAAATATCAATAATTAGCTGTTTCTGTTGTGGGTCGATGGCGTCTTGAAAAAAGCCGATCTGTTGTGCTGCTTGTGTCATTTGTTGTTTATCATCAACAATCGCACCTTGCATCAGTTGCAGATAACCTTGCGATAATGTGTCGCTAATGGTGCGGGTGGCGCCAAAGTCAAATAGGACGATTTTTTGAGTGTCTGCTTGGTACTGAAAATTGGCAAAATTAGGATCTGACTGGAGCAATTTAAACTCAAATAGCTCTTTAAAGCACAATTCCATTAGTAACGTTGCGATTTGGTCGCGCACTGCTTGTGATGATTCGGTTAATGACTCAATCGCCACGCCTTCAACAAATTGCATACATAAAATGCTGTTGTTACTCAATTTTGGGTAAACTTTAGGCACGATGAAGTGAGGGTTATCGCCCAGTTGTTGCTGATAAAGTGCAACTTGCTCAGCTTCAAAGTGATAGTCCGCTTCGTTATGCAGCTGCAGTTTTGCTTCAGCGAGTAAGGTATCGAGTTTTACGTTAGCGGGAATTAACCGCGAGACTTTTAATAAGCTGGCCACGTTGTCGATATCGCTGTCGATGCTGTCTCGAATACCTGGGTATTGAATTTTTATCGCCAGTTTTTCGCCCGTATCTAAATAGGCCAAATGTACTTGGCCGATCGATGCCGCAGCAAAAGGGCGTAATTCAAATTGGGCAAACGGTGCAATCCAATCGCTGCCCCAATGCTCAACTAATAACTGGGTTAATTGTTTGTGTGGCATGGCCTTAGCGTCAGAGCGCAGCTTAGCCAATATTTCAGCCAATTCAGGAGGCACTAAGTCTCCGGCATCCATTGACAACATTTGGCCCACTTTCATGGCCGCGCCGCGTAGTTGCGACAGTTTATCGGCCACATGGCCAATATTTTTGGGGGTCATCATCAGTTGCTGCATTGATGGCGACTTACCTTGGCTAAATTGTTTGGCGCCTTCAAGCAGTACGTTACCCGCTAAACGTGAAGCCAGCCCACCCATTTTTGATAATCGAGATAGACGGCTGGTTGGTACTTTGGCTTCATTATTTTTCATCAAAACTCACTCTTGTCGGGTGAACGGGGAAATCTATATGGCCATTGTACGCTTAAGTTAATTATTTCGTTCACTAATTCAGGTTGGTTTTAGGCACTGTTTGTTGCCTCAAGATTCTGATGATATTTATGTTATTCTACTGAAACAGAACTGATTGAACTAAGTGATTAAGGCAAGTGATTGAGCTTAGATTTAGTCGACAATAGTGGATTAATTATAATAAAAAGGACCCTCGTTTGAGTATTATTGACCAATATTTGAGCCAAGCGGAATCGCTGTTTCAATCAAAAAATTATTCGTCGGCCAGAATGTATGCTCGTAAAGTGGTTAAGCGCGATGATAAACACGTCGGAGCCTTAGCCATACTAGGTCATATTCATTTACAGCAACAACAATATGCACAAGCAGAGAGCTATTTTATCAGTGCAGCATCCATTAAACCGAATACGGTATCAGTATTAATGGGGCTGCTGACTATAGCTGAAGTAAAACAAGACTTTTTCTTATCTAAAGCTTATTTAGAACAGTTAATTAATTTGTTACCACAGGACGCAAAATGCCGTTATAAACTGGGGCTGGTCGCGACTAAAGTTGGCGATATGACCTTAGCGGAACAATGTTTTCAATGGTGTGTGGCAAATGATTTTGCTGAACCCGCTGTGCAGCTTAATTTGGGTCATATCTATAAAGCCAAAGGCGATACAGAAAAAGCAGCCAATTTTTATCAGCAATATATTCAATTAAGCCCAACGCAAGTGGGGGTCGGTTATTGGAGTTTGGCAGATTTAAAGCAGTATCGTTTCAGCACTGATGATTTGAGCTTATTACAAGGTTTTGTAACCGATGAGTCGTTAAGCAAACAAAATCAAGCGCTGGTGTATTTTGCTTTGTGTAAAGCCTACGAACAAACACAGCAAATCGAAAAAGCGTGTGAGTCGATGTTATTAGCCAATCAAATCATGGCGCTTCACCGACCGTTTAAACAAACCCAGTTTGCCAATATTGTGTTGTCGCTACTTGGGCATACACCATCGCCGCATATTAATCGCTCGCCAGCGGCTAGCCAAACACCGATTTTTATCGTTGGTATGCCTCGTTCTGGTACCACTTTAGTCGAGCAAATTTTGGCGTGCCATAGCGATGTTGGCGCTACCGATGAGTTACCGTTTATGGAACGCTTTGCGCTGCAAATGGATATGTCGGGTGGTTATCAGGCTAGATTAAGTCAGCTTTCAGCTAGCCATATTGATCAATTCCGCCAACGTTATTTAGCCGAGGTGAATCATTACTTTAGCGATGCACCAACGTATGTAATCGATAAAAACCCAAATAACTTTTTACACATAGGGCTAATTAAAACCTTATTTCCTCAAGCAAAAATTATCAATGTGGTGCGCAATACTGTCGACAATGGCTTGAGTGTATTTAAGCAGTTTTTCAGTTTTGGACATGATTATTCATATTCGTTTGCGGGTATTGCAAGTTACTGGCACCACTATTTAGACATTATGCAACATTGGGATAGGCTGTATCCGAATGAGATTTTACATGTCTGTTTTGAGCAATTGGTGCGTGAACCAGAGTCACAAATTCAACGCATATTGGATTACTGTGAGTTAACGACTCAAGCGCAATGTTTTACCTTTTATGAGTCTGAGCGTGCGGTGTTAACGCCCAGCGCCAGCCAAGTTAGGCAGCCTATGAATCCTAAGGCAATTGGTCAGGCAGACAAATATCAAGCTTTTATACCTGAGCCCATCTCCGAGTTGGATGCCATTGCGAAAAAAGCCGCACAGCAATTTTTTGGTTAATCTGAACTTGGGGTAAGGCATTGCCACAAGCTAAAACACCATCGTTTGGTTGACGGTTTAGAAATGGCGCCTAAGGGCGCCATTTCTGTAACTTTTCAGATAAACCTAAGCAAGTCTTCGTCTTATTAACTCATCTTACCGTGGCATGCTTTATAGCGCTCGCCACTGCCGCAAGGGCAAGGGCTATTGCGTGATGGCGGTGCAATCATAGATTCAATCATCGGGTCGCTGGATTTGATTACCGCTGTTTTTGGCGCTGAATTAGCTCTTACTTGAGAGGTTTTTGGTGAAGCAATAGCTTGTTTACGCGTTGCCAATGGCTCACTAAGTTCAACATTCATACACGCCACGATAACCAATTGTTCGAACGCTTTAACCGCTGAACCAGAATGGGTCAGTTGCAGTGATTTAGCGCATTGTAGTGCTTTTATCATGGTTTGTTCACGTAGCGCATGATAATGCGGCCAACCGGCTTTAGTGCACTCATATTGCAGCCACAACATGCGCCAATCGGCAACATACTCAGATATCAATAACGAAAATGCATTCACTTCTGCAAGCCTATTATCAGGATTGTGTTTGACCTCAGCTAACAGCTCATTGGTTAAGTATTCAACCTCTGCCACAGGCATGATAATGGGGGCGTTAAATTGCTCTGTGATCAAGCTTGCTGCCAAGTCTGGGTTAAAACCGACGAATTGACTGTTTAATGCTGTTGATTGATTATCTGCGATTGAACGTGAGTGCTTAAATACCGTTCGCCAAAATTGACTTGACCCTGCCAAATCAACCACTAAATGAACGCGATATTGGTCGCTGTTGTTCTCTACTTTGTGAAGCTTCCACGAGTCGAAAATCCAACACTCGCCGGCGCCCATATGCACTTGTTTATCATGACAAAAAAACTGCACTTGTTCGGTGGTGGTAATCGGAATATGCACTCGAACGCGTTTATACCAATGGTAGTTAATGTCTGAATGCAGTGGCACTTGTGCACCGGGTGCTAAGCGCATTAATCTTGAACGACTGAGTACCTCACCAAATGAAGCGAGTATTTGTTTGATGTAAGGGCTTTTTTCTAACGCCGCAGTGGGCTGCATTGGCCCTTTAAAGTCATTGTTAAACTCGCCATTGACCGAAATTAACGGAATGGCCGAATTACCCTGAAAACCTTCATGATGAGTGACCCAGTCTGATCCGGTAAATTGCTCGATTTCTTTGGTTAATTGACCGACATCAAAGCTAAAAGGTAATTGATAAAACTCATGAGGTAACTTCATTATTGGGCTCTCTGTAATGCGGCGTTTACCGTTATGATTTTCTACACAGGTATTTTTACCCGTTCTGCTGGCTATTTAAAAATACTGGCGCTTTTGGGCTAATGTAATTGACCATGACATTGCTTAAATCGTTTGCCCGAACCACAAGGGCAGGGACTGTTGCGAGACACATTTTGATCGTTTGGCTGAGCTAACACTTTCTTTGTGGGTTCCGGAGCCTGTGCTACAGGCTTAGCAATGTCGTGTTGCTGCCATTGAGTGTCATATATTGGATGGCCGCGCTGGCGTAAATGATGATTGATTTTGTTCAGTGTTGTACAAGTACTTGACCAAATTTTGGCAATATCATGGTAATTTTCGAGCCACTTATCTGGTTTTGGGGTCGATATAGTGTAGCGAGAATGCGCTAATGGCTTGCTGCATAATTGCGCTAAGGCTGGGTCGAAATCTGTAGCGGTAAATTGACAGAGTTGCTTAACGGTTTTCGCAGGGTCTGCAATTAATTGATCGTAAGACACCATGCACCAGCGATTGCTGTCGATCTTTTGCAATGAATCCATAATCGCTTCATTAGCGGCTTGCCATTGAAACGCGGCAATGGGCGCTAACGACTGGCGATTAAGCTGTTGCCATTTTTCAGGAAGCAGTAGCGACCAGTTACGTTTATCCCACCCCGGTAAATTAGGATAAGTGACAAACTTATTCGAGCGCCAAGCTTGCATAATACTGCTGATATTTTCTTTGGGTTCTCTGACGAGATAGATAAATAACGCATCAGGAAATAGCGCATTAAAAAAATCTACCCGCAAACTATTCTTGGGGGTTTTTTCTAAAAAACGAATACTCTTATCGTTATCACTTTTGAGCTTATTGCCCTGGCTATCTTGAAGCGCATCGCTAAAGCGTTGTAATAACAACTGTCGTAAATCATCATCAATATCCTGCTCACTTAAGGCATTAGAACTAAATTTACGGTAGGCAATATTCAACTTGGGGATGGTTTCTATCAGCGCATGGCTTTCACCACCAATAGTGAATATTGACTGGCTTTTTGATAACACCTCGAACAACAAAGTGCTGCCTGAGCGGGGCGCAGATAAAATAATGATGGGCCGATCAAATAGGTGCATAGCGGTATGATGTTATTGTTATAATTATTTTAACATCATACCCATACTGATAACTTATGGCTACTTTATCAATTTAAGTAATGCCTTAAAGCGTTCACCTTGGGCGACATGCTGAAGTTCAAACAGTAATGATTCAACATTGGTCAGTTGGGCGCCATCATTAAGCATCATTTGTACTCCAAGCACTTTGTTGTCTGTCCCCCTTGAAGAAACCGCATCGGCAACAAGGTGCACTTGATAGTCGTTGTCCAGTAAGTCTTTACAGGTTTGATAAACGCACACGTGGGTTTCAATACCCGCAAGGATAACCTTATTACGGTTTAACCCTTTAAGTTGTTGTTTTAACTCGTCACAATGCCAAGCACTAAAGTGCTCTTTAGCGATGGGTTTGCTTGTTTTTGTTAATAATTGTGCGATCTCTTCGCTGGTGGGACCTAATTTATCGGGTAATTGTTCTAACCAAATAATCGGAATATCAAATAGTTGCGCACCTTGAATTAATACTGCAAGTTTTTGGTGTAGTTGAGCTGATTGCTGCATAACTTGGGCTAGTTTGCCTTGTACGTCTACAATCATTAATACACTTTGTTCTGCTGTTATCATGGTCAGTTACTCGAATCGACTTAAGTGAACTTTCGAGTATTGGTTATTTTTCCGATGGTGAAAATAGGCATTTAGTCTATTATGCTTCATCTATTGTTCATGCTGGGTGTCAAGGATTGATATGAAAAAACGTATTGTTATTTGTGCTGATGGCACCTGGAATCGGCCAGAAAAGGATCTTGAAAAAGATCACGCCACTAATGTGCTTAAGCTTGCTAGGGCTATCAAACCCATTGCGGATGACGGTGTGCCACAGCAGGTGTTTTACGATTGGGGAATCGGCTCGTATTATGATTCTGTTATCGGCGGCGCAACTGGTCGTGGGCTGCATAAAAATATTATGGATGCTTATCGCTATATCGTACAAAACTACTCGCCTGGTGATGACATTTATCTATTCGGTTTTAGCCGTGGCGCTTATACCGTTCGCTGTTTATGTGGCCTGATTAATAATTGCGGTATTGTTACTCGCCCAGATGCAAAGCTTATTCAACAAGCGTTTGACCACTATAAAATGAAAACTCAACCTTTTTCCCCAGATGGTGAGCGCTCGCTGCAGTTTCGTCAGCAACATTCACATCCGTCACGTGAAGTGGCCTTTGTTGGCGTGTGGGATACTGTTGGTGCTATGGGGATCCCGCTGTCGTTTCTCGGTTTGTTTGAAGACAAAGATGAGTTTTATGATGCCAAATTAGGCCGTAATGTCAAAGTGGCTCGTCATGCACTTGCACTAGATGAACATCGCAGCGATTTTGAGCCAACCATTTGGGCCCCTCGAACCAGCATAGACATACAACAGGTTTGGTTTATCGGCGCCCATAGTAATATTGGTGGTAGTGTTGCACCTAATGACGACGGCAGTACCTTATCTGATATTGCGTTACAGTGGATGATAAGCCAAGCGCGAACGGCTAGTTTGACGGTGGAGTTACATTTAGCCGATGCGTTATTGCCTAATCCAATGGCGGATATTCAAGATTCATATCGTAGCTTTTATCGAGTTAAAAAACGCTTTATACGAGCGCTAGACCCAGAGTTAGTGCCAATATTATTACATCAGTCGGTTAAAACACGTTGGTTGAATGACAGCAATTATCGGCCGAAAAATTTAGTCGATTACATCGATATGCATGGTTGGCCCGATAAGCTGGTGCAATAAACGGTAAAATATCATTCAATTGCTCGTGTTAATCATCACCATTAAAAACCATTTCGATTAAGGAAAGTATTTTGCTACGTGTATTGTTATTGCTCATCACAGTGATAGGACTATCGTCTGTATCACTTGTTTTACCCGCGGCAGCATCGACGGCCACAGATGATTTACAAGATAAACCGCCGGCTAAGCGGATTATTGCTTTATCGCCCCATGGGGTTGAAATGCTGTTTGCTATTGGCGCTGGTGAGTCGATTGTGGCGACCACAGACTATGCTGATTTCCCTGAAGCGGCTAAAGATATCCCCAGTATTGGCGGCTATTATGGTATTCAAATCGAGCGAGTGATTGAGCTCAACCCTGATTTAATTGTGGTGTGGCAAAGTGGCAACAAAATGGAGGACATTAAACAGTTACGCGATTTAGGTTTTACCCTGTTTAATAGCGACCCTAAACACTTAGCCGACATCGCGACAGATCTTGAGCTGCTCGGCCAGTTAACCGGCCATAGCGCTAAAGCCAAACAAGTGGCAGATGATTATCGTCAGCAATTAGCTGATATTACCCTGCAAAATCAAACTAAGCCGGCCGTTAAAGTGTTCTATCAATTATGGTCAACGCCGCTGATGACAGTTGCTAAAGGCAGTTGGATCCAAAACCTGATTGAGGTCTGCCATGGTGATAATGTGTTTTTTGACGCAGCAAGTGAATACCCACAAATTAGCATTGAAAATGTGTTATTAACCGACGCCGAAGTTATCTTACAAAGCCAGGATGAAGGCAATATTTTAGGTATCAATTGGTCTGATTGGCCTGAGCTACCCGCAGTAAAAAATCACCATATATATCAGTTTGATGCCGATTTACTTCATCGGGCTACCCCAAGGGCTATTTTAGGCATTAATGCAGTTTGCGGTGCGTTGGATAAAGTAAGAAAGTAAGACTTTATTCCGTCGCGGCGGCATAGTCGATTTCTTATCTCGTCATCCCGGTAATGATTGTGAGCCTGGATCCAGCTTTTTTGTTTGATTTACTGTTCTTTCTATGGCCTGCGGCTAATAAGGTCTTGTTGCTGTTTTAGTTGCATATTCTGCAATGACTAATGTAATGTTGCTAAATTGTTGTTGTTTATGCTGGTGTGAGTTCAGTGTAAATGGGGCATGGAAAAAGATCTAATAAAACTGGCATAGGACGATTTTTCTACGCTGCGTTATGTTTAAACACGAGTAACACTTATCGATTTAAAAAGGATTAAGTAAATGGATTTTATTGATAAAATATTGGCAAGTGACAATTCTATGTTTATGGCGGCGTTAGTTATAGGAGGACTTATTCTTTGGTTTCTCCCAGCACTTCTTTCGTTAATCTTTAATAGAAAACATTTTAAATATATTTTGTTAGCTTGTATCCCAGCAGGTCTTTCTTTTATCGCTTGGGGTGGTGTTATGGTGTGGGCTACAACGGGTAAAGTCTTTGGTAAATATGCTAACAAAATCAAAGAAGAAACTTAAAAATAGTAAGCGCGTTAAGAATGGTTGAGTTAGTTTTTATGGCTTATGGTTACTAACGTCGTGGCGCTTCGCCCACACCAGACCAAGAGGAAACCAACGGCTGTTCCCTCTTTACTCTTTATAAATGAATTAGCCCAGCCGCCCCGCAACGTTTTCGCTATTTACAAAACAACAGCTGCGAAAAGGTCGCCATGGTGATTGATCCAGCTTTTAACTTCATTTGTAACCGTCTTCGGACTTATTCGAAAATGCTAACGCTTCCGATGGTACATCCTTTACCGCGAAAGCTAAGCTCACATCCATGTGAGCTTCACGCTATTTTCTTCAACGTCCTCAATTTTTATTGAGCCTGAAGCTATGGAACAGCTCACGCATTCTTTGGTAAATAGTCTTCAACGGCCTCAAGTTCAGAGTTGAATCACACCAATTACAAGTAAGGTATGCAAATCATTTATGCTCCAAAGTTGGTTAGGCTATGGCCTGCGGCCACTAACGTCGTGGCGCTTCGCCCACACCAGACCAAGAGGAAACCAACGGCTGTTCCCTCTTTACTCTTTATAAATGAATTAGCCCAGCCGCCCCGCAACATTTTCGCTATTACAAAACAACAGCTGCGAAAAGGTCGCCATGGGGATTGATCCAGCTTTTAACTTCATTTGTAACCGTCTTCGGACTTATTCGAAAATGCTAACGCTTCCGATAGGCCATCCCTGGCCAACGAAAGCTAGCCTGACGTCCTGTCAGGCTCACGCTATTTTCTTCAACGTCCTCAAGTTCTGAGTTGAATCACACCAATTGCGATCAAGGTATGCAAATCATTTATGCCCCAAAGTTGGTTAGGCTATGGCCTGCGGCCACTAACGTCGTGGCGCTTCGCCCACACCAGACCAAGAGGAAACCAACGGCTGTTCCCTCTTGGAACTCCCAGCCGCCCCGCAACATTTTCTGAAAAGCGAAAAGGTCGCCATGGGGATTGATCCAGCTTTTAACTTCATTTGTAACCGTCTTCGGACTTATTCGAAAATGCTAACGCTTCCGATAGGCCATCCCTGGCCAACGAAAGCTAGCCTGACGTCC
>NZ_JACJEB010000007.1:20171-259560 GCF_014163845.1 Shewanella sp. SR43-4
TGTCAGGCTCACGCTATTTTCTTCAACGTCCTCAAAGTATTGGATCCTGAATGTTTAAGATAGACTGTGGTATGAGTTTTAATTTGGTAAAAGAATTCCTCACCAAGAATTTACTTAAAAAGGTGTAATCAGAACAGGCAATTAGCCTAAAGGTTGTACAAAAAACAACTACCGTTAAAAATCAAATTCCTATAGCATCTTACGTTAGATAAAGAATTACCGGTTAATATGGATTTGGTATCAGCCAAGTCCAACAAGCGATTTATGCCATTGTAAATGGGCACAATGTACAAATAATAAAACGTTGTTATTCTATAAAGTTTGGAGTAAATATTGTTCGAGGAATTGTTAGAACTTGCTGAAGCAAAACTCCGGGAAAATGGAGACAGTCCAGATTACGAATCTGTCATTGACTTGGCATCAAGGGTGTTGATTGAAGATACCAAAGAGCAAGAAAAAAGTAATGTTAAACGTGTTATCTCAGAACATGATGCTTTTACTAACAGAAATCGCGAAAGGTGGGATGTTGGTTTTACCAAGTTACATGCTTTAAGAGAAACATGCCTACAAGCTGGAATCAATTTTCAACATCAATTCCTACAACTACCAAGATACGAAAATGACGAGCTAGTTGGTGTTCTCATGCGACAACATGCTCATGCATGCAGAATTTCTGGAGAGATAATTCATCTTTTAGAAGGTGGATATCCTGATGCCGCGTTAGCACGTTGGCGAACGCTATATGAAATAGTAGTGACGTGCTTTGTAATCAAAAAATGTGGAAGAGAGGCTGCAGTTGATTATATTAAACATGGTATGGTCCAGACCGCAGAAATAATTGAGGAACACAGAAAAACTGCAGAAGCGATGGGAAAAGAAACTTTCTCGGATGAAGAAGCTAAACAGTACTCTGCTCTAAAAAAAGAAATTACTAATGGTGACTCCGGATGGCATTGGGCTCGGAAGCATACAGGATATAAGAAAATAGATAAGTTACGTGAGTTTGTTGAACTAGATAAATGGTCACATAATTACAAGCGTGCGAGTCGTAATATTCATTCTGATTATTACGAAATGATGTCGCTATATGCAATGAAAGAGACAAATCAAGACATGTTGCTTTGTGGTCAATCAAACTCGGGATTAACTGAACCTGCTCACTTTACGGCTATCAGCCTAGCTCAAGTTACAACTACCTTTTTAAGTTCGTATATTGAAGATGAAAATAGTGGTTTGGACTACAAAGATTCATTGTTGTTTATGAAAATAATAGATAATTATGTCAAAGAAGTCGGAGAGGCTTTTTTAAGTGCCAAAAAGCCAAAATAACACGCGCACTATAATTGATGCCTAATCGTTATCACTCATTTTTTACATATATGCTTAGTATCCCTACTTGTCTTACCTGCAGACAACCATGAGGCTAAATCGAAGAGAGTTAAATTACTGGTGTAGATGAGTCAGCGAGTATCCAAAACATGGATGTTTTGGTTTAGCCCACATGGATGTGCTTGCGGCGTCTCGGTGAATCATCTGCACTAAGCTTGCTGCAGGCAATAAGTACTAATAAAGCTATGGTTTTAGTTAAACTTAATTAATACGAAATTGCCAAGACCAATCAACATCTCCTTTTAAAAGTGTCCGCTCGGACACTTTCTCAATGACCGGACAGTTTATACATCTGTCCGCGGACACTTTTAGAGTGTTCGGTTATCTTTTTAAATACTTATCATTATGAAAAATAACAATAAATAACTATTGGCATGGCTTGTGCTTTATCTTGGTATAAATGTGAAGTTGTGGGTGCGGTTTGTGCGTACCTAAGGAACTAAGATGATTAAAGACACAAGTAGCCAAGATACTGTTATTGCGCCTAAGTTAGGTCGTAAGTTGCGCTTACCCTTAATTATAGGTGGCGGTGCAATATTGATGAGTGCATTGGTGTGGGCGAGTTTGGGCCATGACAGTTCGGTGCGTTCAGTTGATGGCGCTGAATTACGCTTAGCAACGATCACTCGTGGAACCTTAGTTCGTGATATAGCCACTACCGGTAAAATAGTGGCTGCTAATGCGCCGATTTTATATAGCACCGAAGAAGGTGTGGTGACTTTACTGAGCCAACCAGGTGATGAAGTTGAGCAAGGACAGGTAGTCGCTAAAATTGAGAGCCCACGTTTGCAAAGTGAATTACAACAACAGCAGTCGATGCTTGAAGGGATGCAGGGCAGTTTAGAACGTGCCAAGTTAGACGCCCGCCGCGAGCAACTTCGTGTCAGTCAGATTTTAGACATGGCGACAGTGGATTTAGAAGCTGCGGATCGTGAAAGCCGTCGTGGCGATCAATTGATTGAGTCGAGTTTGATCAGCAAAATCGATTTTGAAAAAAGCAAAGATGATTTACACAAAGCTAAATTACTGCATAAGCATGCCCAGCAAGAAGTTGAGTTAATGCGCGATACCCTGAGTTTTGAAATTAAAAACCGTACTCTTGAAGTACAACGTCAAGATTTAGTGGTGAGAGAGTTAACTCGTCAAGCCAATGCTCTGAATATTATTGCTCCGGTTAGCGGCATTATTGGTAACTGGCTGGTGGAGCAAAAAGCCCGTATCGGTCCGAGTCAGCCAATGCTAACAGTGGTCGACTTAACCGCCTTTGAAGCAGAGCTTGCGGTGCCAGAATCCTATGCCGATGAGTTGGGCTTGGGAATGGATGTTGAGTTGAGTTTTGGTAGCGTTAATGTGGTTGGCCAATTGTCGTCAATTTCACCTGAGGTGCGTAACCGCGAAGTGACTGCCCGAGTGCGTTTTGCAGACAGCAACACCTTATCATTACGTCAAAACCAGCGTTTATCTGCCCGAGTATTACTGGAAAACAGACCCAATGTGTTGATAGTAAAACGCGGTGATTTTCTCAATCTTGGCGGTGAAGTGGCCTATCAAGTGAATGATGCGGTTGCTCATAAGAAAACCGTCAAACTGGGGGCACGCAGTATGAGCCAAGTTGAAGTGATTGAAGGCGGTGACGAAGGGGATGTTTGGGTGATATCAGGTACCGAAAGCTTTAAAAATGAACCTAATATTCAGATCCGCTAAGCAAGTCTGCAACTAAGTTAATGACTTAAGCAAATAACGAAACACTCAACTGAGTAAGGACATTCAATGACTTTTATTCAACGTAGACAGCTTATCGCACTCGCTGCTTTATTTGTTCTCGCAATAGCCGTGAGTTATCGCATTGATAATCATACCGATTGGTTATCGGTGAGTTTGCAGTTAATTGACATGAGCAGCCAGGTTTCAACTCGGCTAACGGGGGTCAATCCGGCCGTTCGCTTGCATATTGATATTAGCGATATGGTCAACATTAAGCTGCTGTTTTAGCCACGGCTAGCGGGTACTGTTGCTGGCAGCACTAATCAAATCAGCGACCACGACATATCACCTAAACCGATAATAACAACACTCATAGCATTAAAAAAAGCATTAAAACAACAGTATTCAGATTAGTAAGATTCACATTATCAGCCATAAGCGCTGGGATGCGACAACCGAATTAACCAAGGAAGCCATTATGTTATCCATGAAAAACATCAGTAAAGTATTCAAAACCGATTTAGTTGAAACCCATGCGCTACGTGACTTTAATCTGGAAGTGAATGAAGGCGAGTTTGTGGCAGTGACGGGCCCATCGGGTTCAGGTAAAACCACTTTTTTGAATATTGCCGGTTTACTTGAAGGGTTTTCATCTGGGCAATACAGTCTTGATGGCGTCAATGTATCGAATTTAAGCGATAACAAAAGTGCCAAAGTGCGTAATGAAAAAATTGGCTTTATATTTCAGGGGTTTAATTTAATTCCTGATCTCAATTTAGCCGAAAACGTCGAAGTACCATTACGCTATCGCGGTATGAATGCCAGTGAGCGTAAGCGTCGAGTCGAGTCAGCATTAGAGCAAGTGGGTTTAGGTGCGCGAATGAAGCACTTACCGACACAATTATCGGGTGGACAACAGCAACGCGTAGCGATTGCGCGAGCATTAGCGGGCGAACCTCGATTTTTATTAGCCGATGAACCTACCGGTAATTTAGACAGCTTAATGGCGCGTCAGGTGATGGAGCTGCTTGAGAATATTAATCAACAAGGCACCACCATTATTATGGTGACTCACGACTCCGAACTTGCACGTCGCGCGCAGCGCAATATTCAAATTGTCGATGGCCAAGTATGTGACTTTTCCATGTATCAACAAGCTGCCACAGGCACGCGATAATCGCATAAGGGGAATATTATGTTTTTTTACTATTGCGATTTAGCATGGCGAAGCATACGTAAAACGCCGATGTTATCGATGTTAATGGTGTTAGCCATCTCGATTGGGATTGGAATTACCATTACCACGTTAAATGTCTATAAAACCATGTCTTATAATCCGGCAGGTGATCGCAGTGAAGTGATTAACTCGGTACAGTTGTGGAGCCAAGGATTGGATACGTGGGATGAGTTTATTGCCAATATTACTTATATCGATGCGATGAATTTGCGTAATAACGATGAGTTAAGCCTTAAAGCTGCCAGTTATCGTACTGGGTTAGCTTTGCAGTCTGATAATCCAAAGATTGAACCAGTATTGCAAAGTGTGCGAGTTACCGACAGAGACTTTTTTAGGATTTTCTCGGTACCATTTTTATATGGCAGTTACTGGGATGCCAGCGTTGATTTACGCCCAGCTTACCAAGTTGTCATTAGCCAAAAGTTAAATTTACGCTTTTTTGAAGGCAAAAACAGTGTGGGTAAAACGGTGTTTTTAGATCGTAAGCCTTATCAGATTGTGGGGGTGATTGAAGATTGGAATCCACAGCCTAAATATTACGATCCAACTAATGGCGCATTTAATGATGCTGAAGAAATATTTATTCCTTTTTCGTTAACCGAACAAGAAGAGTTTGATGTGTGGGGCAATACCAGTGGTTGGAGATTTGAACCCATGCTCACTTACAAGGATCGATTAACGTCAGAAAAAGTGTGGATTCAATTTTGGACCGAACTCAAAACCGATGAGCAAAAACAAAGTTATTTAGCGTGGTTAATCCGTTATGTCGAGCAACAAAGAGCCATTGGCCGCTTTACTGATACGGCTAAAACCGCTGGCGAATCAGTGCAAATTAGCGATATCAGCAAATGGCTTGAAGATAATGAAGTGGTGCCCAAAGATAACAAAATATTAGTCGGTTTAAGCTTACTTTTTTTAAGCGTTTGCTTAGTCAATATTCTCGGTTTATTGCTGACTAAATTTTTAAAGCGTGCGCCAGAGGTGGGGGTCCGTCGTGCGATTGGCGCTAGCCGTGGACAGATTTTTAGCCAGTACATGGTCGAAGTGGGCATGATTGGCTTTATTGGTGGGGTCGTCGGGTTGTTATGGGCATGGGGTTCGTTAACGGCGCTACACAGCTATTTTTCAGTGGACCAAAGTGTCACTGGGCTTGATCTCAGTATGTGGTTTATCACCCCAATTATCGCTATTTCAACGGCGATATTGGCAGGGGTTTATCCTGCATGGGTAGTGTGTCGCACTAAACCCAGCGTGTATTTAAAAGCCCAATAACGGATTATAAACAAGGACATCACCATGCTACATATCAAACCGATTTTATCCAGTTTACTGCGCAGTAAAAGCGCGCCGGTTTTATTGCTATTACAGATCATTTTGTCTGTTGCGATTGTCGCCAATGCTAGCTTTATTATTAACGAGCGTTTGTCGTTAATGCAGCGTGAGTCGGGCTATGCAGAAGATCAAATACTCACATTCAGTGTTTATAACTTCGACCCAGCCGTTGATAATCTTAAGCAAAATGAGGTAGATCAACAGATTTTACGTTCACTTCCTAATGTTATCGATGCCAGTTCTAGCAATATGTTGCCCTTAAGTGACAGTGGTTGGATGGATCGCTATGTTGACAGCCCAAATGAAGATACGGCCAAAAGCACTCCAGGTTTTGCATTTTACTTGGGTAACGAGCATTTGCTCAATGTGATGGGCGCTAAGTTAATTGCCGGACGCAACTTTACGGCAGATGAAATTAATACCAGCTTGAGTGATAGCGGCATGCTGGCGCTAGTGTCGCAACCTTTAGCTAAAGCCTTTTGGGGAGATGAATCGCCGCTGGGTAAAACCATGTATCAAGGAGAGCAAAGTGTTACCATTATTGGCGTGGTTGATAAACTGCAAGGGGCTTGGGTTGATAACAAGAACTTTGAATACAGCGTGATCCAAAATATCGATTTTGGCGGCAACAGCAGTAATAAATCTTATATGGTACGGGCATTACCTGAACACATCCCCGCGTTAGAAAACGCTATCCGAAAAGCCCTCCATGCTGAAAATCCCAATCGGGTTTTTGATAACTTTCAAACTCTGAGTGAAATCAGAAACCTGACTTACAGTAACCACCGTTTAATGGCGACCGTATTAAGTATTATGGTGGTGTTATTGCTACTCATTACTGCGCTAGGATTAACGGGTATGGTGATGTTTAATATTCAACGTCGCACCAAACAAATCGGCACTCGCCGTGCATTGGGAGCTCGTAAGCGTGACATCATTGAATATTTTATGGTTGAAAACTATCTGATTTGTATTGTCGGTGGTGTTATTGGCGGCATGTTATCACTTGTATTGGGACAGCAATTAATGAAACTGTATAGCTTACCAATGGTGCCGGTAGTTTATCCGATAGCATCTGTGGTTGGCTTACTGATAGTTACCACGCTAGCGGTTATTATTCCCGCGGCTAAAGCGGCCAATATTTCACCTGCGATGGCGACGCGCAGCGTCTAGAGTCATGCTGATTTTATTCGCAATCTAGTTAGCTTTGCGCTAGCGTGCTAGGCTAGCAAAGGTGCTCAATCAACATCGCGTTTTGGAGTTTAACCAATGAGAATTACATCAAAGTAATGGATAATATTTTAATTGTTGACGACAACCATGCCATTTGCCAAGCCCTTGCGCTGATGATTGAACTGCATGGCTATCAGGCTATTTTTTGTCACACGCCAGAAGCTGCAGTTGAGATTGTCACTCATAAAGAGATCTGCTTGGTGATCCAAGACATGAACTTTAGCCGTGATACCACTTCGGGTGAAGAGGGTAAACAGTTGTTTTATGGTTTACGTAAATTACAGCCTAATTTACCGATTATTTTAATGACCGCTTGGACTCAACTTGAAACTGCTGTTGAACTGGTTAAAGCGGGCGCGGCTGATTACATGGGCAAACCCTGGGATGACGCCAAGCTGCTCAATAGCATTAGCAACTTATTATCTATTTATCGATTATCACAACAAAATAGCCAATTAAGTCGCATACACAGCGAGCGGATGTCGGCCATTAATGGTGCTGATTTATGTGGGCTAGTATTTGGTAGTGGCGCGATGCAGCGCTGTGTTGATTTGGCGTTACAAGTGGCACGTTCTGATGTGTCGGTGATGATCACTGGCCCAAATGGCGCGGGTAAAGATAAAATCGCCGATATTTTACAGGCTAATTCGCCACTAAAAGATAAACCTTTTATTAAGGTCAACATTGGCGCTTTGCCGCTAGATTTATTAGAGGCTGAGCTATTTGGCGCAGAAGCCGGCGCCTTTACGGGGGCCAATAAAACTCGTATGGGCCGTTTTGAAGCGGCTGATGGCGGCACGTTATTTTTAGATGAAATAGGCAATTTGCCTTTGTCTGGTCAAGTGAAGTTATTGCGAGTGCTGCAAACAGGCGAGTTTGAACGTTTAGGCAGCCATCAAACTCGTAAAGTCAATGTACGGGTAATTAGTGCAACTAATGCCGATTTAGCCGATGACATTCTCAATGGGCGATTTCGTGAAGATTTGTTTTACCGTTTAAATGTGATTGAACTGAGCGTGCCACCATTACATCAACGCCAAGATGATATTTTACCCTTAGTGAAACATTTTATTGGCACTAACTTTAGTCTTGATAAAACGACCCAGCAGGCGTTACTTAACCATTGTTGGTCAGGCAATGTACGCGAATTAGAAAACGCCTGTAAACGAGCGGTATTACTGGCAAAATCTGCCCAGCTTACTCTGCACGACTTTGGCTTGAACCCGAACACGGCTACTCAAGTGGCTGCGGTTTCAAGACTGCATCATTCAAGTGAAGCTGTTAAAAATCAATATTTTGTTAATGATGCTCTTGAGCAGAATGAGTCAGATGATGCCAGTGCGGGTCTTATTTTTGAGCCTGATAAACAACAGATAGAAGCTGCATTAACCCAATATAATGGCGTTATTGCCAGAGTGGCTAAATCGTTTGGCTTAAGCAGGCAAGCCCTGTATCGGCGGATGGAAAAATACGCGATTAGAGTCACTAAGCCATGATGTTATCGTTACGCACTAAAGTCGTGTTAAGCAACATGTTAAGCTGCCTTTTGGCCGCAATGGCAGGGGCTTTAGTGTGGCTGACATTAGGTGATAACTCGCTATGGTTGGCTGTGCTACTAATGTTGGCTGTGTGCTACTTTTGCAGTATGTGGCTTACCAAGCGCTTAAGTGACAGCCTGCAAGCGTTGGAAATCGGCTTATTAAACTTTAAAGACAACGACTTTAGTGTGTCGCTGCATCCTTATGGTGAGCCGCAACTTGATGCTTTGGTGAGTTTATACAATCAAGCATCGGCAAAACTGCGCAGCGAACGACAATTTATTTATCAGCGCGAGTTAATGCTCGATAAAGTGATTCAAAACTCGCCAAATGTGATGTTATTAATTGATGACTCACAGCGAGTTATTTATGCCAATGGCGCGGCAAGACATTTGTTTAATCATGGCGTTAAAGTTGAAGGTATGTTGTTACCTGAACTGATTGCGATATTGCCAGAAGCGCTTAAAACGGCATTAAATAGTGAGCAAGAAGGGCTGTTTTCGATGGGCAGCAGCTCAGGCGATAGTATCGATGAGAATGATGTTGAAACCTGGCATATTTCCCGCGGTCGCTTTACCCAAAATAATCAGCAACATCATTTAATTTTACTTAAACAACTCACTAAAGAGCTTAATCGCCAAGAAGTCGCCGTGTGGAAAAAGGTGATCCGCATTATCAGCCATGAGCTCAATAATTCAGTGGCTCCTATCGCTTCTATGGTTAACTCAGGTAGGTTTTTAACTCAACATTTAGACAACACTAAGCTGCAACTGATTTTTGATACTATTGAAAATCGCACCAGTCATTTAAGTCAGTTTATTTCTCATTACGCCCAGTTTGCTAAGTTACCTTTACCACAAAAACAGCTAATTGATTGGTCTAAGATGACCCAACAGCTGGCGCAGCAATATCCGTTTCAGGTGTTATCGCCTCTGCCGCAAATGCCGATTAAGCTTGATGCGGTTCAACTTGAACAAGTACTGATTAACTTACTTAAAAATGCCCATGAATCAGGTGCGGATGCCGATAGTGTTGCGCTGATTTTTGAAGATATTACCCATCCAGTTGCTGGTTTATTGATAAAAGTGAATGATCAAGGTTCGGGGATGTCTAGCGAAGTATTGTCGCAGGCACTGTTGCCCTTTTATTCTACCAAGCAGTCTGGTACTGGCATTGGTTTACCCTTATGCCGGGAAATCATTGAAGCTCACGGTGGCCGAATTAGCCTGCAAAGTCGCCCAGAAGGGGGCTTAAGTGTCAAAGTTTGGTTACCTGCTCAACAGAGTTAATGCTGCTTTAGCGACTTACTGTTTAGATGGATGTTTATGTCATCACGCTAATGACTCAGCCGTTGATTCATTAAGCTTAACGTTTGCCCCTAACAATCGATCTCATTGGAAAGCAGTTTCAGGTAACCGTCAAGACAAGTGACTGAAATCTTGTGGATGTGTTAACTTACGATGGCGTAATAAGACGAGATAAGTTGACTATTTTATCGATAGCATTGACTTGAGAATACTAATAACTAATAAAAAGGACAGATTATGCAGACGATACTGATATGTTTATTGATTGCGATGTTATTGCCTTATGTGGCAAAAGTACCGTTAGCAATGGCAATGGCTAAATTGGGCAAATATGACAATAACCACCCGCGGTCGCAGCAAGCTCAGTTAACCGGATATGGTGCACGAGCAGCTGCTGGGCATCAAAATGCGTTTGAGTCGTTAATCATTTTTGGTATTGCTGTGTTAACGGCGTTAATCACTAATAATGTTACTGATATGGTTGCGTTATTAGCGATTGTGCATGTGGTCGCGCGGTTGGTTTACCATGTGATGTATTTATTGAATTATGGCACCATGCGATCATTGACTTGGTTTGTTGGGATTGGCGCATCGATTGGCATATTTTGCCAAGCATTTTAAGTTTGAATCACCGATAAAAAAACGCCATAAAGGCGTTTTTTTATCGCGTTAGTTGATACTTTCACGATAGCGATAATATTTAGCGATAATATTGTTTAATCTAGGCTAGTAACCCGTTCATAGCCCATTTCAGTTAACTGGTCGTTCACACAGTCTAATAAAAACGATCCAACCTCAGATTCAGGTAGTTGATCTTCAACTGCAATTTGCTTACAAGCATCTTTTAAAGACACCACATCTTTTATTGGTGCTTGAGGAAGGGCAGCTGCACTAAAACTGATTGCTATGCTGCTGATGAATATTGCAGCTAATGTGGTTAGGGTAATACGGGATGCTTGCATGGGTGTTCCTTCTTGGGAGAACTTTATTATTTCGACAAATACTACTGTAGCTTAGTTCCCTTGGATAGGGTTATTTAAGGGCTTTTTATGATTTTATATGCAAAATGTATGGGATTGATATGACAGGGTTACTGACTGAAATCAAAAATTGTCAGCTTTGTGCTTCTAGCTTAGTTAATGGTGTGCGTCCTGTGGTGCAAATCGATCCCCAAGCGAGAATATTGATCATTGGTCAAGCCCCTGGTCGCAAGGTACATCAGTCGGGGATCCCATTTGACGATGCCAGTGGCGACAGATTACGCCAATGGTTAGGCATCACCCGAGAGGTGTTTTACGATGCGAAGCATATCGCTATCATGCCGATGGGCTTTTGCTTTCCTGGGAGCTATAGCGGTAAGGGCCAGTCTGGCGATTTACCGCCAAGACCTGAGTGCGCGCCTAAATGGCACAGTCTGTTGTTAGCGCAACTCGTAAATGTAAAGTTGATTTTGCTGGTGGGCCAATATGCACAGCAGTACTACTTAAGCGATAAACCGAAAACCTTAACCGAAACCGTACTGCAATGGCGCACCTTTGGGCCATGTTACATTCCACTTCCACATCCTAGCCCGCGTAATAATATTTGGCTGAGCCGTAATCCATGGTTTGAGGCTGAGTTACTGAGTGATATTCGTCAACGGGTGGCGATTGCGCTAGCGTAATCGCCAAGTTATTCATTGCTGGAGTAATGCCTAAGTTATTGTTTATTTATGATAAAATCAATAGCGCTTTTATCTAAACAACGCTTAGATAAATAAGTAGTGGTTTTTTCGAGCTTTATTAATAAACCGCTATCCGTTTCAGTAATCCGATAAATATCTGTCCATAAAATCTGTTGATTTACATGCAGCGACTGACTGTTGATGCCTTTATCATCGATGGTCAGACTGACATGTTCACCTGCCGCTTTACTCATCATTTGACGCCATAACCACCAGGTTTTATTAAAGCGAATACTTAAAAACTCAACAACCGCTAAACCAATGAAAAAGTAGCCTAAATAGTAGGTTTCTTTGGTGCTCATGGCCGCAGAACTGATAGCGTCGAGCATTAAAATAGCCAAACCAATCAGTGCAAACACAGCGGTTTTAATAAAACGTTTTGGTGACGGATTGGGATTAACTGATTGCTGATAGCATTCTTCAAAGTACGACTTATCGAGTACATATTCAGCAGTATAACGAAAGGCTTGTGACATGATGACCTAATGAACGGCAGTTGATGGGCATGATTATCGCATAGTCATCTGTTTGCTCAAAGTATGCTTAAGGGTGAAATAGGCGGGCCATGGCGGTTAAGCCGCTCATGACCCAGTAAATCAACATTGTTGAATCATATTCTTATCCACTGACTGGCTTATAAGCCTTGCTATTGTTTGGCGGTAATTGCTTGCATTAATGTTGCCGACAATTGCTGCTGTTGTTCTGGGGTTAATTGTTGATCGTCTTTATTGGATAATAAAAACACATTGTCTGCACGTTCGCCGACCGTACTGATGGTGGCCGAATGAATATTTAAATCCAATTCCCTGAACGCACTGGCAATTTGTTCCATAAATTCACTGGTGTCTAGTGCGGATACATTAACTAAACTACGAGTCGATTTGCGTGAATGCAAAAATTCGATGTTAGGTTGATTATCAAAACTTTGATGCCGTCTGGACTGACGCTTTTTCGATAAAGTAATGCCCTGATCAAGTACTTGATGTAACTTATCAATAACTTGTTTGCGGCGTTGCTCGCTGGTGATGGGTTTTTCGTCGAAGTCGAGTACTTTAAATGACTCGACCACATAGCCATCTTTAGTGCGGGCAATTTGTGCTTGTTTAACCGAAATGCGTAATGTTGCTAAGGTATTGAATAATTTTACAAATAAGCCGTGGCGGTCTTTGGTGTAAACAAACACATCACTGCAGCCTTTTACCACCACATCGTCGAGTAAAATAAGGGTGTTGTATTGATTATCTGTCGCTGGCGCAAGATCGTGATTAATCATTGCTTGGGTATAGCGGGCGATATCATCAGCTTCAGCATTACTGAAAAAGGCGATAGGCAATCGACGCCATAATTTTTTAATCTCTTCGCTGTTGTTTTCATCAACCAATAAATTGAGCGCTTCTTGTTTGTGCTCTCGCACTAAGGTTCGCAGTTGCAGAATATTTTCAAAACCACTTCGAAGTGCTTTGCGGGTGACAAAATATAAGTCTTTTAGCAGTGATGCTTTCCAGTCATTCCACAGATCATCATTGGTTGCCTGAATATCTGCAATGGTAAGGCAATATAGAGCATCTAAACGGGCTAATGTACCGACTTTTTTGGCAAATGCGTTGACCACTTCAGGATCATAGATGTCCATGCGCTGTGAGGTAATAGACATTAATAAATGATGTTCTACTAACCAGCAAATGAGTCTTTCTTGTGAGGCTTTTAAACCATGGAACTTGGCGAACAAACTGGCATCGACTGCGCCTAATTCACTATGATCTCCGCCGCGTCCTTTGGCTAAATCATGGAATAATGCGGCAAACAAGAGTGTCGATTTATTGGACATTTTTTGATAAATATCAGCAGCTAATGTGAGATCTTTATCTAAGGTTTTGATGTCGTGGCCGTAAGTGTAAATATTTTTAAGCACTTTGTGGGTGTGTTCATCAACAGTATAGGCATGGAACAAATCAAACTGCATCTGGCCAACGACTTCACGCCATTGCGGCAAATAAGACGCTAAAATACCGTGCTGATGCATTAAGGTAATCGCCAGTCCCATGCCTTGAGGGTGAACAAATATCGCTTTAAATTGTTCACGACACAGCTGAAAGTCTTGTAAGTCGCCCATTAAGCGGCGTCTCACTTGGCGCAGTGAACGTAGCGTTTCTGCGGTTATACCGATAATTTTGTCGTGATGAATCGCGATAAATTCAAATAACGCCATAATCTGGGTGCGATCGATAAACACGGTTTCATCACGAACATGAATGTATTTATCGACAATTTCAAAATTCTCGTTAATCACAATAATGTGTGGATTGAGCTCTGGAATAATTTCTCGCTGGAAATAGGCCATTAAAATTTTGTTTAATTCGCCGATGCGCTTCATGGCGCGAAACAGCTGGCGCATCATTTTTTCGATAGCAATATTGCCGCTTTCGCCGATGGGCATACCATCACCAAAACCCATTAATTTTGCCACTTCAGCTTGGTATTGCAGCAACAAACGATTTTCACCACGCTGGGCTGATTGATGCAAGGCAAAGCGCACCCTAAATAAAAAGTGTTGGCATTCCATTAATTCAGCATATTCATCATTGGTTAAAAAACCAAAGCGTCGAAGTGATTGCATGCTGGATACGCCGAAATGCTTGCGAGCAACCCAGGTAAGGGTTTGAATATCGCGCATTCCCCCAGGGCTGGTTTTAAGGTTGGGCTCAATGCTGTATGAGGTACCTTGTGCTTTGGCATGACGCTCTTGCTGTTCACTGAGTTTGGCATTGAAAAACGTTTGGCTTTGCCATAACTCTTGGCCGTAAAGGGCATTGAGAACTTGTTGCTGATGGTGATGGTTACCGGATAAATGGCGGATTTCCAGTAAACTGGTTGCAATGGTTACGTCGTCTTTACAGGCTTGATATGTGTCGTCTAAGCTGCGAACTGCGTGACCTAAATCAAGGTTTACATCCCATAGTTGGGTAAGGAATTGGCTGATAGCAGCCGCTTCCTTAGGTGTTAATTGGCCATCATGGATAACACAAATATCGATATCGGAGAAAGGGTGTAAGGTTTGGCGGCCATAACCACCAACAGCATTAAGCGATATACGCGCAGGGTCTAATTCGAAGGGGTGCCAGAGTTGGCATAATAGTGCATCGAAAAACTGCGATCGCTTATTCAAGGTGTCGTTAATGGCACTCTGAAAAATGTTATCTTGTAAATGTTGATCCAGTGACTTAATCGCCTGTTTTAATTCGGCGCTAGTCATATCTGAGCGCAAAACTGTACTAGCAGGTTGCGAAAGCATGTTACTCCTTAATGTTTTTGCCTTTTAACAGAATAAGGTATTCTTAAACAAATTGGTATCATTCTATATTGGTGAAGTTTTATGGTGTCTAAACGAGGTCGACTCGATCAATTTATTGCTGGCACGTTACAGATCCCTAAAAAAGCCGTGCGCGAACTATTAATCAACAATAAAGTGCGTGTTGATGGTCAATTTGCTAAGTCACTAGATTTACAAATTGATGAGTTTACTCATATTGAGTGTAATGGTGTGGTGCTACGTCATTATCAAAAACGCTACTATATGCTTAATAAGCCTGACGGAGTGGTCAGTGCCACGATTGACGATAAGCATCCGACGGCATTGGGGCTAATGACGGGCATTAATACTGAGATGCTGCATATAGCTGGGCGATTAGATTTACATTCTACTGGGTTATTATTGCTCACCAATGACGCTAAATGGTCGGAGGCTTTGATGGCTCCAGATCATAAAGTCGACAAAAAGTACTTAGTCACCTTAGCCAATCCGCTGGATCAAGCATATGTTGAGGCCTTTGCGAATGGGATGTATTTTGAGTATGAAAATATCACTACGTTACCGGCACAATTGATGCTTTTATCTAGTCATCAAGCTCGGGTAGTGTTGCGTGAAGGTAAGTACCATCAAATTAAACGTATGTTTGGTCGTTTTCGTAATCCGGTAGTTGCGCTACATCGCGAATCTGTTGGCGATATTGTGCTGGATCACACTTTGTTAGCTGGCGAGTTTCGTGCATTAACAAAAGCTGAAGTTGATAGCGTTTTTCAGCACTAGATCAATTTTTATTATTTGAATACATGTTAATTTAATCGCCTCATTACAGCAGATTAGGTGATATGTGGATATTCAAGCATTAAAAAAAGTCAGCGAATTAGACGTATTTAGTTTGTTGGTGTTTAAGCTTATTTACGAGACAGGCTTTGCTAACTTTGCCGCCAAAGAGCTTGCGGTATCTGCACCTAAAATTAGTCGATGTTTAACATCGTTAAGAGTGATTTTTAATGATGAGTTGTTTTTTCGTCGCCAACAGGGATTAAAACCAACGCCATTAGCTGAGCGTTTGTATCAGCCAGTATGTCAATTGTGTGACATGGTAAGTAAAATTGAGCGTGTGGCAGATGAAAGTCAAAATCACCATCAAATGCCCATTCTACATATCGCTGTCTCGCCCAGTATTATTACCAGCGTCGCCATTGCACTCAGTAAATTGCCTCGTAATGTTATCGGTAAGGTGAGCCTTCATAGCTGGCAAGTTGACACCGAAGAGTTGATTTATAATGGTGAGCTCGATTTTGGCATTGGCTTTGATACTCAGAATGCTCATGGTCTAGAGGCTTCCCCAATTGCCAATGTGAAGTCTTTTTGTGTTGTGGGTAACGTTAACCATGAATTTTGGACTAGTGTTGACGAGATTAAATTAGAAAATATCATTCAACATTCAATTGTGTATTTAAGTTGCAAAGGTTTTAACTGCCGTATTGATCCTTTAGAGCTTTATTGTCAAACCAACGGTTTGTTCATCGAAGATATAGAGTGCGTTGCTAAGCTTGAGGATTGGTATTGGCACATGCTCACCATGGACAGTTTGGCGATAACGATTTGCAATGAAGGTTCGTTTGCACAGCAAATTCCACAACTGCGAGTAGAGAAACTACCCGACAGTGAATTTAATAAGCTTAACAGCGTTATGGCGATGCCAAGTTATTGTTTAATTGAGCGTGCAGAGCATTATCGTCGTTACTCGTTAGAGACCAAGCAAATGATAATTGATATCACTAAGTCATTGTTGATATAAGTATTTATCATTTTATGAAATAAGATCCAGCATGATTAACGTGTGATCTGGATCTTTTTTATATATTAACGCGTAAATTCAATGTGTTACGGTTTTTTATTTATCCTCTTATCTTCATTTGTATTTTACTCACCCTCAACTACCTCTTTATGGTTACATAATCTGTAATTGGCAGTTTCGTTTTTATGGATACTCAAAACTAAAATTATCGATTCCTGTTAACGAATTTGCAACCAAGCTTCACAGGTTTGTTACAGCGCGCGGGTGTTTTGTTCTATTTCCCTATACTTTATAAGTGTAAAACCTACAAATTTAAATCGGGGGATTTAAAATGAAAAAATATAATAGAACCTTACTTGCTGCAGCGTTTATTGCTGCATTAGGTGTGACAGGTTGTGGATCTGATGGCAGTGATGGTGCCCAAGGTGAAGCAGGTACTCCTGGAGCACCGGGTGCTGATGGAACTCCGGGCACACCAGCTGGTTCGGTCGTTACAACAGTTGAAAATGCCTATGACTTTACCTTAACACTGGCTCCTACAGATATTGTAGTAGTAGGTACAGATCCTTTTAGCCTCAAATTTACTGCAACAGGTAAAGGAAGTGGCGGAGCGGACGTTCCATATTCAGGACTCGAGAGAGTAGCGTTATATGTGACCAGTCAATCAGCGAATACTACTGACACTGGTGCGCCAATGTTATGGACAAACCATGCACTTGCTAATGATTTTGGTAGCAGCATGTATTGTAATTTAGAGGGTAGTACGACAGCACGTGATGGGTCTGTCGTTGATGCATGTACATTAGTTGAAGATCCTGCTAACCCAGGTACTTATACTGGTTCTTGGGCACATGATGGTAATGCGCCTGTGGTACTAGCAAGTGGTGATGCAAACGATTTAGTGCGGGTGATGATCCGTGTTTATGACGTTACTATGGCTGATGGTACAGCAGTAAGTGATAAGATTTTATCAACTCCGGTTGATTTTATTCCTGCTACTGGCGAACTTGCTATTTCTGCAAAAGACTCAGTGTCTAATGCTGCATGTATTAAATGTCATAGCCCAATGGAAGGTTACGCTGATACTGATATGCGCATTAGCAACATTGGTGCTCATCATAATTACCAAAAAGTTGAAAATTGTGTAGCTTGTCATAATCCTGCTTATGCTGGTGGACAAGACGACCCGGCAGTTGGTTTTAACGTCAACTTCAATGCCATGATCCATACCATTCATGCGGGTCATCATATTGCTGACTCTCTAACTGGTGAAGCCAAAGATATGTTTGGTGGAATCGGATTTCCTGCTGAGTTAAACGAATGTACTGTTTGTCATGATAGTGGCACCCAGTGGAACGACAATATCTATGCAGAAGCCTGTTTGTCATGTCACGTCAATGTGAACTTAAAGACTGGTGAAAATCACAGAGGTATTGTGCCAGCAAGTGACGCGAATTGTTCAGGTTGTCATGGCGCTGGTAGTTTAAGCCCAATGCAAGCTCACAGCGTTGACCGCCGTGCAGCCTTTGAAAATGGTTTGGTACTAGAAGTCGCTTCAGCTGAAGTCGCATCAGACGTATTAACTGTCATCATTGATGTTAAATTAAATGGTGCGGTTGCGGCTGATGGTACTGATTTAACTCAGTACTTAAACAAAGCTAAAGCAGGCGATGATATTTTAATCGGTACACTTGATAGCAATGGCGATTATGTGCGTGGCTTAAGTATCAATACTGCTTCTAATCCTGAAATGTTCGTGGTTCAAAGTGGCAAGTTAACCTTAACTAAAGCACTTAACCCTAACCAGTTAGACGGCAAAATACTTTCAGTTTCTTCTGAAATGAACATGTGTGGCAATACAACGACCGATATGGTTGTTGTTAATACCAAACTAGCTGAAGGTGCAGGTACCGATACTGGTGCTTGTGATGTACCTGTTCCAGCAAACATAGTGACTAAGTTCTTTATGTTTGATGCAGTTGCGGCTAAAGGCGTATTAACTGAGGACAATCTACGTTTCGTTAGTCCTGAGTTGACAGCTTATACCTCACCTACACAGGCTGGTAACGACCGTACAACGGCTGATGAAGCTAAATGTAATGCTTGTCATGGCAACTTATCTCACATTAAATCACCTAACCATGGTGTGACTAACTTTACACAATGTGCTGATTGTCATAACAACAACTATGCAGGTTCATATCATGCTGATGTTTACAAGCAAGCTGGTGTAGATGCTGATGGCGAACCTACGTTTGAAGTGGTTGAAGGATTAACTTATACCAATCGTGACTTAGTTACTGTTGCTCACCGTTTCCACAGTGGTTTGTTTGCAGGTAGCACAGGTGCTGGCATTTACTTAGGTACAGATGGTGAAACTTGGGTTAACTATCCTGCAACTAAAACAAATTGCCAAGCTTGTCATAAAGATGCCAATGCTGCGGGAGATGCTATGCCATTCTTCTCTGGTACTGGTACGTTAACATCTGGTAGAACTGCAATTGCAATCAGTGGTGGCGAATTTATTTCTCCTGTCGCTGAAGCATGTCGTAGTTGTCACGCTCACTCTGGTCCTGCTGCTCTAGCTCACTTCAAGAGTAATGGTGCGACAGTTACTGGTGATAACGTAATGTCTGCTGCCGGTGTACCAATTGAGTCTTGTGCGACTTGTCATGCTGAAGGTAAAACTTATGGTCTTGATAAAGTTCACTCAGGTGCAGCGCACTAGTTATAAAATAACTTCTTAATCATCACTTAAGAAAGTAAGTAAGAAGGAGGCAGCAATGCCTCCTTTTTTATTCATTTTATCTATCAGGGTATAAGCACTTAATGCTCATCCGTGATCAGTATAACTACTCGAAAAATTAGCTATCCAAGCTGATTAGATTTAATCCAGCCCAGTTCAATTCGACTCAATCCAATTCAATCTAACCAACTCAATCTAATCAACTCAATCAATTCTGAAAGCTAGCAGCTTGAGTTATCGCTATTTAATTGGCCACTGAATTGAGGTTAATGCCGTATTGACCTTAATTGCATCATGAAGCGTGGCGGTGTTTACCTACAACAGACGATGGCTTCATTAGCTGGATACATAAATCTGTAAGTTGTTGAGGTTGCAGGCTCTCGTCTGTTATTTTGCGGATGCCATTTGAGGTACAGTAGCGACAAATAGGCAATAAACAGAGTCGCTAATGAGAACAGGGTTAATAAGATTGACGTTAACTACAGGGTCGTTTTCTTAGGTTTTTATTAAAAACGACCAATGTATTTAGAACAAGAAAACAAAAGGGAAGCATTGCTGCTTCCCTTTTTATTCATCAACATAAACCTACTGGTAAGTGTTATGCCATCTGTTTAATTAAGCTGCTTGTTGGCGTTGCATGGTCAATAACCATTTTCCATAGATAAAAATACCCACCGCAGAAATAATCCCAATCGCACCTATAATATACCAAGCCATGCCGATATTATTGGCTTCATAAAGCATATGCGTTAGGGGTTGTGCTTCTATGCCAGTAAAGTCGACTAAGCGCATAAAGGCTTCACCTTGCGGAATGCTATCAACATCTACTTGGCTCATGCCACGGCTAACCAGTTCATTTCGAGAGATGATCTCTTTAGAGGCGTAAATTTGGTAAAGCTTAGGGGCAAAGTAGCCTTCTAATGTCCAACCAATCCCTTGCGGCAACATGACAAAGCCTAAGTACATGGCTTTTTTGCCTTCAGGGGCAATATTACCCATAAACTCGTTTTTCTTTGGGCTAATCATCATTTCACCGAAAGAAAACATCACAATTGCCAGCACAATCATCCATGCCGCATTAAATACGCCCACTAACATAATCGCGGCAATACTTAAGATGCAGCCAAATAGCATAGTGGTGGTGATCCGGTATTTTGCGGTAAACGCGGCCACTAAAAAACAGGTGGTCATGATCATACCGGCGTTCAGGTTTAGCATGCCTTCTGGCATAACCTTAGTTCCGTCATTATTTAATCCCAACCAGAACTGTAATATGCCGTTACTGGTGCCTTCAGGGCCAAATAGCGAGGTGACAATAACGCTAGTATCAACCCACTCGGCAATGTGGATCGGTAATACGTCAAACAGTGAATTATATAAAAACCAAAAACCAGCAAACACCAGCATGTAGTAAATTACTATCGGTTTTTTAAGTTCTCTTAAGGCATCTTTCCACAGTGCTTCTTGTTGCCGTTCTCCTGACTTTACTTGGCGTGCACGCTCTATGCGATCAGCTTTACCCGGTTCTTTATAAGCCAGTAAAAATAAGAAGTTAAATGAGATTATCGCGGCGCAAGCATAAAAGACGTTGTCCCACGATAGCTGACGCATGTGCACCGCCACCAATGGGCCGAGAAAGCCACCAATGTTAACGACCTGGTAGAAAATCCCCCAAGCCATAGAGGTGTTCTCGCGTTTTGTCGACAGCACTAAAGTGCCTTGTATACCGGGCTTAAAGACCCCTGTACCTGCAGCGAGTAACATCGCACCAATAAGGAAACCCCAAAAATTGGGCAGTAAAGCCATGGTGAGATAACCCGAAATTTTTATAATCGTGGACACAAAGATAGTCTCTTTATATCCGACACGATCAGAAATTCCGCCAGTGATAACAGGAATAAAGGTTTGTAGCATTGCCCAAACAGCAAGAATAATACCGTAGTCGTGCAAGTCGATGCCTAAACCGCCTTGTGACACCGGAGATTTAGCGTATAAGCCTGCACTGGCCTTGACGCCATAATAGGCGATACGTTCAACCAGCTCCATGCCGCCAACGAGCCAAAATATATAGCCGAGACTGGTGATAGAGGCCCACATTCCCAATTGTTTTACTTCACTCAGATCGTTGCCTGAGTGTGAATTAGTGCTCATAAGTCACCCTTTTATTTTATGTTCTATATCATTTTTATAACAAAGGCTGACACTTTACCTAAGTTCTGCTGAAATATCCAAAACCAATAAAAAAGCGGATCAAATGATCCGCTTTTTTGTTTAATCATTGGCTCGTAACAGCTTAAAAATCTGTAACTGCGTAACGGCCATTCTCATTTGAGATGTTGATATAAAAATGTAAATACTCAGGGCTAAGCTTGTTGTTACGGTTTAGGCACCACAACACTTTTTGTACTTTTTACCACTGCCACAAGGACAAGCATCATTGCGATTAGGCTTAGCTTCAGACTTTACCGTTTTAGGTTTATTCAATAAACCACTTAATTCGATAATGTTTTCAGGCTTGTCAGCCTCAATAGTGATATTGGCAAAGAGTTGTTTTTCAGCAACCATTGCGGCAACTTCCGTTTTACGCGCCTCGGTTTGCACAGACAACTTAAGCGGTAATGCTTCTGTACCAGGTTTAGCTGTGCGCTTGGTGTTATAACCACTTTCGCCATAAGCCGGCTTAGGGGTTTGACGACCTTTAAAAAAGAATTTATCAGACATGGTTTTAGCCCATTAAATAGAATGATGATATTGGCCGAAGCTTATACACCAAAAATGTAAAGTGAGATATCAAAGTTTCAATTTTGAACAAAATAAAGCGTTAATTATTGCCATGAGTCACATCAACAAAGATAAAAAACCAGCGAATTACTCGCTGGTTTTTTATAGAACGCTTTGTGTAAACTGAGTAAACCCCAAGGTAAATAGAGGCTTTCAGTTAAATCTTAGCTAATTCGACTTTTTGTTCGTTTAATTTTTCAATGTCACGAGTTAAATCTGCCATCTTAGCGCGTTCTTTATCTATAACGGCCGCAGGGGCTTTAGCCACAAAACCTTGATTAGATAATTTACCTTCAATACGGGCAATTTCTTGAGCAAGCTTTTCTAGCTGTTTATCGATACGGGCCATTTCGGCGCCAACATCGATCAAACCTGCCATTGGGATTAATAGCTCCATATTGCCGACTAACTGAGTACTCGACATTGGTGCCGTTTCACCTTCCGCTAAAATAGTCATCGTCTCAAGTTTAGCCAAACTAGCAAAGAATGTTTGGTTTGCTTCAAGACGTATACGATCTTCGTAGCTGACACCACGCAGTAACGCATTAAGCGGCTTTGATGGGGCTATATTAAGCTCTGCACGAATATTACGTACCGCTACAATCACTTGCTTAACCCATTCAAGATCGGCCATCGCGGTCGCATCAACTTGATCTGCTTGATAAGTTGGGAACGATGCTAGCATGATGGTGTCACCAGTGACGCCAGCTAACGGTTTAACGCGTTGCCAAATCGTTTCGGTAATGTACGGCATAAATGGATGCATTAAACGCTGCATTTTTTCAAGCACATTGACCAAAGTGTGGCGAGTGCCGCGCATTTGCGCTTCAGTGCCATTTTGCATAACAGGCTTGGTTAATTCTAAATACCAGTCACAGAATTGATTCCAAGTGAACTCGTATAAGGTATTAGCGGCTAAGTCGAAACGGTAAGCAGCCATATGGTCTTCAACGGTTTTCACGGTTTGGTTAAATAAACCAATGATCCAACGATCGGCTAGCGACAATTCCATCGCACCTGGTTTGCCATCAACCAATAGTTGACCGCAATCTAAAGGCTCGCCAGCTTCATCGCTATCTGGATCTGTCTGCACTTCAGTGTTCATTAACACGTAACGTGACGCATTCCATAACTTGTTACAGAAACTGCGGTAACCATCAAGACGTTTCATGTCCCAGTTGATGTCGCGGCCGGTTGAAGCCATTGCAGCTAAGGTAAAGCGCAGTGCATCGGTACCATGAGCTTCAATGCCGTCGGCAAACTCTTTACGGGTACTTTTTTCAATTTTTGCCGCCAGTTGCGGCTGCATCATGTTGCCAGTACGCTTTTCAACTAAGGTTTCAAGCTCGATACCGTCAATCATGTCTAATGGATCAAGTACGTTACCTTTAGACTTTGACATTTTATTGCCGACTTCGTCACGGATAAGACCGGTAACGTAAACGGTTTTAAATGGTACTTGTGGCTTGCCATCTTCATCTTTAATGAAGTGCATGGTCATCATGATCATCCGCGCAACCCAGAAGAAGATGATGTCAAAACCTGTGACCAACACGTCGGTTGGGTGGAAGGTTTTTAAGTCTTCTAAGTTGTCAGGCCAACCTAAGGTTGAGAAAGTCCATAATGCCGAGCTAAACCAAGTGTCTAATACGTCATCGTCTTGACGTAATATTACTGAGTCTGCAAATTTGTGTTTAGCACGGACTTCAGCTTCGTTACGGCCAACGTAGACTTTACCATTTTCATCGTACCAAGCTGGAATTCGGTGTCCCCACCAAAGTTGGCGTGAAATACACCAGTCTTTAATATCGCGCATCCACGAGAAGTACATATTTTCGTATTGTTGCGGTACAAATTTGATGTCGCCATTTTCAACCGCTTCAATCGCCGTTTTGGCCATTGACTGCACGGCCACGTACCACTGGTCGGTTAATAATGGTTCAATCACCACACCTGAGCGATCGCCATAAGGCACTTTTAAGCCGTGCGGAGCGACTTTCTCAAGTAGACCTAAGCTGTCAAATTCAGCCACGATAGCATCACGGGCTTTAAAACGATCCAGGCCAGCATAACGCTCTGGTAAGGCCATTTCGATGTCTTTGTTTGGGGTGCCATCAGTGTTAATCACTTCAACAAAACTACGTACGGCGGCATCTAAGGTGAAGATGTTGTACATAGGCAGTTGATGACGTTTACCGACTTCATAGTCGTTAAAGTCATGGGCTGGAGTGATTTTTACACAACCAGTACCAAATTCCATGTCGACATAATCGTCGGCAACAATCGGTACTAAACGGTTTACGACAGGCAAAAGAATGAACTTACCAATCAAAGACTGATAACGTTCATCATCTGGATGCACGGCTACTGCGCTGTCACCTAGCATGGTTTCTGGGCGAGTCGTGGCGACTTCTAGGTAATCTTTACCATCGCTAGTTAATGCGCCTTGGGCCAAAGGATAGCGAAAATGCCACATGTGGCCTTGCTTCTCTTTGTTTTCAACTTCCAGATCTGAAATGGCGGTGTGTAGCTTTGGATCCCAGTTAACTAGGCGCTTACCACGATAAATCAATTCATCATCGTACAGGCGAACAAACACTTCTTGAACCGCTTTTGATAAGCCTTCATCCATAGTGAAACGTTCGCGATCCCAGTCAACTGATGCGCCCATGCGGCGAAGCTGTTTGGTAATCGTGCCACCAGACTGTTCTTTCCAGTCCCACACTTTATCAATAAAAGCGTCACGGCCTAAATCATGACGAGTTTTACCTTCTTCGGCTTCAAGCTTACGCTCAACTAACATTTGAGTCGCGATACCCGCGTGGTCGGTGCCGACTTGCCACAAGGTATTTTTACCTTTCATGCGCTCAAAGCGGGTAAGGGTATCCATGATGGTGTCTTGGAAGGCATGACCCATGTGCAAGCTACCAGTTACATTCGGTGGCGGGATCATGATGCAGTAATTGCCTTTTGATTCATCACCATGCGGCTTGAAGTAACCTTGCTCTTCCCAGTTTTGGTAAAGGGCTTGTTCGATAGACTTTGGGTTGTATGTTTTTTCCATAGGAGCGTTATGTTCTCTATCTAAATTAAGTGTTTATTCAGCTAATGTTTGAGTGCTGGGCGTAATGCCTACATTCTGATATTGACGGTAGCGATTGCGAGCAATGCGCTTGAGTTCGTCATCATTAGCGACAAAATCGATAATATGGGGCAAGTTTACCGCAAAACTGGGCATTTGGTCTGCAAGATTAATCAGAACTTGGCGACTTTTATTTGGCCCTAAGGTATCAAAACCAATTTCCACAGGTGCGCCCGTCATCGGGCCTTCACCTTTTAAGTTGTGTGGTACAAAAGCGTTGGGCTCAAATTGCCACAGTAATTCGTCAATTGCATACGCTTGCTGTTTGTCTTTGCAGTGAATGTAGACGGTTTTTTGTTGGCGATATTGTTGTTCAGCTAACCTGCACGCAGCTAAATACAGCGCATCTAATGCACTCATTTGATTATGATTATCAGGCATAAGGTAAAACAAGGCTTGAGTCATGTAGTGATGCTTTTAACAGGTTAAAAAGATGAGCTCGAGTTTACACTAAAATAGGCCGTGGGTTAATGGTTGTGAGGTGCGATATTTATATGAGGTTAGAATAGCTCAATATCACCAACGTGAGTTTAATCGCGCTTATTAATCCGGCATATATCGCTATCACAATGGATTTTCTACGCCGTTGCGGTAATAGCTCTGTGATGGATGGACGTTGAGGAGATGGTTGATCTGGCGTTAAGCTTAAACGCCACAGTACAAACCACCTAATGATTAAATTATAGGGGATGTTATTAATCATTATTTGCTGTTTACGCCACGGGCTTAACAGCAGTAGTCGACTATAAACTTGTTGCTGATTGACTGATAAGCTAAAACGAGTGCTGAAGCGGTCGTAACAGGCAGCTATTTTTTGATTATTAATTCAATGTGCTTTGTGTTGCCGACGGTCAAATCGCATTCGGTCTCCTTAGCGGATTAAATCACACTTTACATGAGTAGGACTAGTCCCTTTGGTGCACTCTTTTAAAGCTCTGCGTTGTGCTTTTAACATTGAGTCATAACCAAAACCGTATCCATATCTAACATTACCCATATCGTTAACCGATACAGCCAGTGCTTTATGGTTTTTAAAGCCTTCATACTTGATTAACACATCAATAAGTTTCTGATCATTTGTCACAAACTGACACGCTTTAGGTTGCGGCGTTTGTTCACAGGCTAATGGGTAATGGTCAAATACAGGGTAGGAAATATCGATACTGTCAAACCAAGAGGACCAAGTAGTTTCTTGAGTCTCAATTGCGATATCAGCTGGAATATGAATTTGAAGTTGTTGACCTTGTGAATCATGTTGAGCCAGCCATACTAATTTGAGTTTATTGTTGTTAGGATGGCCATTGGCAACGAGCACGTCGCCAGCGCAATTGTCACACAGTTGCTCGTCAGCTTTTATGATTGATATTTGGGTTGAATGGCCAGAAGCGCCGCCGCAACTTCTTTCAAAGATAACAGCCTTGTACATTTTATCTAATGAAAGTGATTCGGTGTAAACGTTATTACCGCACATGGAACTGAGTAGCCAGCCCAATAAAATAGCCATTAACCCAAAAAGCGCCAACGCGCTGACTATTGAAATGAGTATGACTTTCATCGCCTTCATCTGAACATTCCTTTCAGTGAGTTTTATTTCATTAAATTATACATTTAAGCTATTTTGGGTTTTATGTTAAATTTGTTACTTAGATGTAACAAGTTAATCATTGTTTATTCTTAGTCAGTTTGGTTTAGAAAGGATCTTTTGGGGAGATTGCATTAAGCATATTTAGCGGGTAACGAAAATTCAATAGTAAAAACTATCTATTGCAGTTGTTATGTATTGGAAATTAATCATCCGTTATCGTTTAGCAAAATCGGTATCAGTTGGAAAATAATCTTGCTAAATGGTTTGGTACATCCCTGATGATGTTAACTCATCAAATACTTACTGCCATAGTGCAATAACCTCATCAGAAGTGTCGTTTGAAAATGCGATATATAAGGTAGAGTAGTACAACTTAATAGGAGTACGTTCTATTGAGTTGATATCGGCTGACTTTGCCAAAAAGGCATCACTAGCTCGCTCATCGGCGCAACATCAACTCGGCCATAACTGAGCATTTTGAGCGATTGTAATTGGGGTTTATCAGTACTGAGGTTGGTGAATCCTTGGGAGTCCAAATAGGTATGTTCAGCATTACCAAGCACTGCGCCAACATTTCGGACTCGTTTTAAGTCTTCTAAATCTGCTAATGATAATCCGGAATTACGCTTTTGGTAAAAATACACTCCGCTACTAATAATGGGGCCTACCCATTTCATGTTTACTTCTCTTTCCGGCCTTTTAGCAATGACAAATAACGCCGTGTTTGGTTGCGACTTTAATAACTGAAAAGCTCTATTAAAGGGGGAGGCATTTCAATGTTGGCTGGGTATATTCCATCATCGCTTGAATAATATCGATTGAAAACCGTTTAAACGGTCATCGTCTAGGTAACTAAATGGGGTAAAGGATGGGGGATGAAATGAACTTGCGGATGGTCTTTTGCAAAGAGCTCGTTGGTTAGCGTATATGCAAAGCAACCGCTTCTTTATTTGTATGCCACTGCTAATGACATTATCAAGCGGTTGTGTTGCGTCATTCAATCAATTCCTTGTGATTGTTAATTTGACTATAAGCGTTAGCGTTAAATTGTTCGATAAACAACCTAAAATATGATGAAGTTATAGGCAAATTATAACTCCATCATATGATGATTATTTTATCGCCACATCACAGTTATTGATCATGTTTGGTGAAGGCTTGAGATAGTCTTGCCGGGTCGGGAAAGGTAAAATTCTCGCGAATGCTCGCCCAAGAATCATGACTTTTAATACAGTGGCCTACCACAACCAGAATGGAGCAGGCTAGAATTCCCCAACCAATGGCATTATCGCCAGCACTCGCCCACACGGCAACCAAGCTTGATGCCCCAAAAGCGATGGTGATTTGAAGAAAGTTTTGTAATCCAGCAGCTTTGGATGCGTTATTGCTGAATTGTTGCAAGGCATTATTAACCACAATCGGGTAAATACCGCCATTGCTTCCTGCGAGTAATGAAAATGCAACTAGCAGTGGTAAGATTGTTTCAGTATCGAGGATCACGCTGGATACAAAAATGGCTGTAACACAACAACCAAAGAAAATAAGTAAACAGTTCAAGCTGACTTGAGTTCCCCACTTTTTAATCAGTAACTTACTCGAGTAGCCACCAACAATAAACATAATGGTCTGAGGTATAAAACTTAAGCCAATTTCAGTCGCAGCATAACCATACTGTTCCATCACCGCAGGCCAAAGCGTTAGGTAAGCAAAGAAAGCACCAGAACAGGCGCCAAAAATGATCACATTACCTAAGTATCGTGTATTAGCCAGTAATTGTTGATAGCCAATATTAGGCTTACTTTTATGCAGGCTCACAGTTTCTTTGGGGACAAAAATAGAGGTCATGACAATCAACAGCACAGCTATAATACACAAGCTAATAAACACCGCGCGCCAGCCAAAACTATTCAGTATCATTGCGCCAGCAATGGGCGCCAATGCCGGAGATAATGCCACTAAAGGCATAATATTAGAGAAAATATTTTGAGCTTTATCGGCTGGGTATTGTTCTATCACAATCGCTTGCCAAATGACTGCGGCACTGCAAGCGCCAATCGCTTGGAAGAAGCGGGCAATATTCATCGCCATCATACTGTCACTGAGTGCAATCAGAGCACTTGCCAACATAAATACGCTTAGTCCAATAAACAGTGAATTACGTTTACCTATTTTATGGACTAATGGTCCATATAATAACTGTCCAATTGCAAGCCCTGCCAAAAAGCTGGTTAACGATATGGCCACTTCAGAAGTGCTGGCATTAAAAGTCCCTTCAATAGATTTGAATGATGGCAGGTACATGTCGGTAGCAATGAAACCTAACATACTCATTAAGGCTAAATAAAACAGGAAGAGGTAAAATGTAATGTTAGTGTTTTTTTTGTTAATTATTAGGTCGTTGTTACTCATTTTAAACATGTCTTTTTCGTTGCTTCAATAAAGCTTGTTAGCTTAATGGTTTACTTAATTAGCTTAAAACGTTTATTTTTGAATTCTATCATCAAAAAATTTGATTGGATGCTTGTTGTAAAGCATAATTGAATCCGATTATGCCCTTAGCACATGAATCATTTTGTCCTGTTATATCCCATGAATACCGCAATTAAATGAGTTAAATAGATATGCTTTCACAACAAATATTTGAGCTAATTGATGTTGTTGCTCAAACTGGCAGTTTTACTGCTGCAGCAAAAAAACTGCATAAAGTACCGTCTGCTATAAGCTACTCAGTTAAGCAAATTGAAACAGAACTCGGGGTTGAACTATTTGTTCGCCATCATAGAAGCGTTAGCCTAACCCCTGCGGGAAAACATTTTGCAGCCAAAGCACGTCAGTTTCTAAGCGAGATGGAATTGATGAAACGAGATACCCTTAGAGTCGCTAATGGGTGGAAACCTATGTTATCTATTGCGCTAGATAATATTGCCAGAACTGACAGCATGCATGCATTAATCGCAGATTTTTACAGACAGTTTCATGATGTTGAACTGATTATTCGTATCGAAGTTTTTAACGGTGTTTGGGAAGCGCTTGCCAAAGGCTTAAGTGACATCGCCATTGGTGCGACAACTGCAAATCCGGTTGGCGGGACATTCAAATACACTAACATGGGTAATATTGATTGGCTGTTTGTGGTCAGTGCAGGGCATCCATTAGCCAAGATAATGCGTCCACTAAGTGATGATGAGTTACGAGGTTTTCCATCTATTTGTCTTGAAGATACTTCCCGTGAGATCCCCAAGCGGATCACTTGGTTGTTAACGAATCAGCGACGGTTAGTGGTGCCTGACTGGCACAGCGCAATTAACTGTTTTGTTGAAGGACTGGGGATTGGTTACATGCCAGAACATTTGGCAGCACCTTTGATTAAATCTGGTCAATTAGTGTGTAAAAAACTGCATAAAGTGAAACAGCCTAGTGCTTGTTGTTTAGCTTGGAATGACGATCAAATGTCACCTGCATTGGCTTGGGTATTAGATTACCTAGGTGATAGTGAGCAATTACATCGTCAATGGTTAGCCTAATCGATGACATCAATCATGTGGGTGAGCTTGTACTTTAACTTACCTCATTGATAACAAAAAAGGGTAAAGCACTAAGCTTTACCCTTTCAATATGTACTTAAATAAACCAAACGATTACTCGTTGATTTCAACTCCAGCACGATTAATTAAGAATTGGCTTAAAATCGGTACCGGACGACCAGTAGAGCCTTTATTCGCGCCGCTGTTCCAAGCTGTACCTGCGACATCTAAATGCGCCCAGTTGTACTTTTTGGTGAAGCGAGACAAGAAACACGCCGCAGTAATCGACCCAGCTGGGCGACCACCTAAGTTTGTCATGTCAGCAAATGGGCTGTCTAGCATGTCCTGATATTCATCCCATAACGGCATGCGCCACGCGCGGTCACCGCTTTGCTCACCAGCATTTAATAGCTCATGGGCTAATGGGTTGTGTGAACTGAATAAGCCAGACGCATGTTTACCGAGTGCAATAACACAGGCACCGGTTAAGGTCGCTGTATCAATCACTAATTCAGGATCATAGCGTTCAACGTAAGTTAATACATCACACAATACTAAGCGGCCTTCAGCATCGGTATTAAGCACTTCAACTGTTTGACCTGACATAGTCGTTAAAATATCACCAGGACGGTAAGCATTACCCGCAGGCATGTTTTCACAACCGGCTAAAATACCAATGACGTTGATAGGCAACTTCATTTCGCATAGTGCTTTCATGGTGCCAATCACACCAGCAGCGCCGCCCATGTCGTATTTCATTTCATCCATGGCTTCGCCAGGTTTTAATGAAATTCCGCCAGAATCGAAGGTTAATCCTTTACCGACAAGCACAATAGGTTTTTCGGTGCTATCAACCGCGCCCTGATATTCCATCACGGTCATGATTGATTCGTTACTGCTTGCACGGCCTACGGCTAAATAAGAGTTCATGCCTAACTTGGCCATTTGCTCTTCACCTATGGTGGTCACTTTCAAGCTTTCGTAAACTTCAGACATTTGGCGGGCTTGTGAAGCCAAGTAAGCTGGATTGCAAATATTCGGTGGCATGTTTGCGACATCACGACACAAATGCATACCTGCAGATACTGCGGTGCCGTGTTCAATGGCACGCTCACCAATAGTTAATTCACGACGTGTTGGCACGTTAAATACCATTTTACGTAATGGACGACGAGTTTCGCCTTTACGGGTTTTTAATGCATCAAATGAATATAAGCTATTTTGCGTGCTTTCAATGGCTTGACGAACTTTCCAGTAGGTGTCACGGCCTTTGACATGCAGTTCAGTTAAGAAGCAAACAGCTTCCATTGAACCGGTTTCATTTAGGGTACTGATGGTTTTTGTGATAATTTGTTTGTATTGGCGCTCGTCTAGCTCACGCTCTTTGCCACAACCAACCAGTAAAACACGTTCACTCAATACGTTTGGTACATGATGCAATAGCAACATTTGTCCTGGTTTACCTTCAAGGTCACCACGACGAAGGAGGTTACTAATGTAACCTTCACTGATTTTATCCAATTGCTCTGCGATACCAGACAGACGGCGAGGTTCGTATACGCCAACAACGATACAGGCTGAACGTTGCTTTTCGGGGCTACCGCTCTTTACGCTAAACTCCATGAGCACTCCTAGATTCTTAAAGACAAATTTTTATATTTATTAGATAATGTTTGCATTAGGCCATCTGGCATATAATCAACGAAAAGGTGATAACTGTTTGGGATTATTAACGAAAAAGAGGCGCAAATTGGCAGCCCAAATAGATGTTAACCTTGACCCCAAAGCACCTTCCGCGCTGGTCAGAAAACTAGCAAAACTGCTGAAAGTAGTCAGTTTACATGAAAGTTGCTCTGATACCAGTAAAAAGATAAGTTTAGCCACCGGATCATACTTGTGATTGTATTTAGATATCTTATTAGTGAAGTTTTAAAAGCGCAATTTGCGGTACTTTTGGTACTGCTAACTATTTTTATTAGCCAACAGTTTGTGCGCGTGTTGGCAGATGCCTCAGATGGTGAATTTCCGGCTTCTTTAGTGATGACATTATTGGGCTTAAACTTGCCTCAATTAACCGTATTGGTGTTACCGCTGAGTTTCTTTTTAGGGATATTGTTGGCTCACGGGCGCATGTATTCTGAAAATGAAATGGTCGTTTTGCATGGTGTTGGTGTCAGTGAGTGGTATGTCACTCGAGTAACGTTATTGGTCGCATTTGCTAATTTATTGTTCACGGCCTATTTGTCTGTTTACGTCGGACCTTGGGCAGAAGAACGCCAAAATCAAGTACTAGAAAAGGCTCAGTCTGAAGCTGGTCTTGCAGCACTAACTCAAGGCCGTTTTCAAGCAAGCCCAAATGGCCGCGCGGTATTGTTTGTTGAAAAAATAAATAAAGACAATACGTTAGATAAAGTTTTTGTCGCGCAGCTGCCAGACCCAGAAGATGAGAATGGCTTAACTAATATTGTTGTGGCCAAAAAAGGTCGGGTGGTTGAAGATAATATCGGTAGTCAACAATTACAACTCGACAATGGTTTTCGTTATCAAGGCAGCCCTAAATCACTCGAATTACAAGTAATTGAGTTTGGCGGCTATAAAATGGAAATCAAAGAACAAGAAGTCGATGAGCGCCGACGTAAACTTTCTGCACTGCCAGTCAATGAACTGTTGGATACCCCAGGGTCGGAAGCGGCGGCTGAATTTCAATGGCGACTGGCGATCCCTATCTCAATTCCATTGTTGACCTTAATTGCCGTGCCATTAGCGCGAGTGAATGTTCGCCAAGGGAAGTTTGCCAAAATGTTCCCCGCTATTTTACTGTATTTAGGTTATTTCGGATTAATGATTGCAGGGCGAAAAGCACTGCAAGATGAGGTGGTGCCGCAGTTCTTAGGCATGTGGTGGATCCATGCATTAGCACTCATGTTAGGATTATTGTTATTAATTAAAGAGCGACCAACAGGGATGAAGTTCTTGGGCTTATTTAAACGTAAGCAGGTGACGCTATGAAAATATTAGACCTGTATATTGCGCGGATGATCGTTAGTACATCTGGCTTATGTTTACTTATTTTGACCGGTTTATCTGGCATCATTAAGTGGGTTGATCAATTACGTTTGGTTGGGCGGGGTGCTTATACCATGCTCGATGCTGCTATCTATGTATTGTTTTTGATCCCTCGAGATATTGAAATGTTTTTCCCAATGGCAGTGCTGCTTGGTGCGCTAATTGGTATGGGCATGCTGGCATCTAACTCTGAATTAGTGGTGATGCAAGTTTCAGGTATGTCGCGCTTACAAATCACCCAGTCGGCGATGAAAACAGCGATTCCATTGATGATTCTGGTTATGGCTCTGGGGGAGTGGGGTGCACCTATTGCTGAGAAAAGTGCTAAAGAGCTTCAAGCGACTAAAATATCTGGCGGGAGTTTAATCAAATCTCATCGAGGTATTTGGGCGAAAGATGGTGATTTATTCGTCAATATCGGTGAGGTTCAAGACATTAATACTCTGAATAATATTAGTTTATATGAGTTTAATGACCAACAAGAATTAACCAGAGTGACACATGCTAAAAGCGCTCAATTTAGGGATGATGCTTGGCAATTATCTGTGGTTGAAAACACGACTGTGGTCGATGATAGAGTGGTGCGAGATTTTCTTGATTCCGATGTGTGGCAATCTACATTAACCCCAGATAAGTTGAGTGTTGTGTCGATTAAGCCCGAAGCATTATCCATAAGTGGCTTAATTGATTATTTAGATTATTTAAAAGTTAACCAACAAGATCCGAGTCGTTATGAGCTGGCATTATGGCGCAAGATTATGCAACCCGTCACCGTCGCTGTAATGATGTTAGTCGCTTTATCGTTTGTGTTTGGACCATTACGTACCGTAACCATGGGGGCTCGCGTGTTGTTGGGTGTGGTCGCTGGGTTTAGTTTTTATATTAGCAATGAGATATTTGGGCCTATGAGCATAGTGTACGAATTGCCCGCAGTAGTCGGTGCAATTGCTCCTAGCATGTTATTTACCGGATTAGCTTTGTATTATATTCGCAAATAACACTGAACATTTAATCGATAATCTGTAAAAAAATGGCAACCTTCTGGTTGCCATTTTTTTGCTTTAACACTACCCATTAGCCGTGGGTGAATGTGCTATGCGCCGCGCCAATTTCGCATTTGATTGGCTTCTACAGACAGCACTACCACTTCTGAACGAGTCATCTTGTCTTGTAATGCTAATTTGTCATCATTGATGATAATCCATAGATTACCAATACCCAGTAAAGACCACACGATTCGAGCACATGCGGTAATAAAACTCAGGTTTTGACCGTTAGGATGTTGCACTTTGAGTCGCCAAGCGCGCATACCTAAGGTTTGCCCGCCTTTACTCCAAAATATGGCATAAAATCCGCCAACACAAAGCGCTATCCAGAGTTGGTAAAATCCATGGTAAATGGGGGTGTTATTAAGAAGATCTGACACGTGTTCATGACCATTCATCGCGATAAGGCCACTGCTTTGTAAAGCAAAGAACACCCCAAAGCCCAACGCACCAGCACACATATAAACGGCTACTGCGAGCATTGAGTCATACGCCATAGCACCTAAACGTCGAATAAAACTCGCACGAGGGAAATTAGCATGATCTGAATTCAACATAGACAGTCCTTATTGATATCAAAATGATTAAATATCATCATCTTCACGAACAAATTTAATGCTACTAAAACCAAAACGTGCAAACTCGGTCTTGCGAAATTCTTTTTCTGCTTTAGCGCCTTTTTTTGACGTTAAGGCAACTTGTTGTTCCATGGCCAAAAATTTCTTTAAGTCAATCCCTTCTGCTTCAGCGGCTGCTTCATAAAGATCGCGATGTATGTCGTAGCTAAAAGCGATGGTTTTGGTTTGACCTTTAAAGGTGTAAATCACTTGGCGCGCCATGTAAACTCCTGAAATTAATGTAATTCACTGTAAAAAATAAACAATATGGTACCTAAAAATGCAGGTTCTGCCTGCAAGTCGTTAAGCTATTCGTGGGGCTTTGAGATACCAAACTACAAAAGGGCAAATACAGTAAAGTTAGCGGCCTCTTGCATAGCGGTTAATTGTCCCACGTTCATCTCGTTATAACCAAGCCGATTTGCTGTAACTGGCAATAAATTTTTCACCACTAGAAACAATTGAACTTTACTGGTTGTATTTTGTTCAATGTAAACGTGTATTAATCGAGGCGAGTGGATAGCCGCCTAGCAATTTAAGCAAGATTCGCTCAACAAACAGCAACACGATTTTAGCTGGACCTTCGGGCAGTGTTTACTGGCCATCGCTCCTGCGTTATCGGCTTTTATGCTGCATAACTTCATTCCTAAGCCCTAGTCTTATTGGCTACTGTTGCCGTTATAGATCAAACATTCACTGCAAAATAACCTTGAAACATCAACATACCCTAGGATATCTCAATCGGCGAGAACCCTAATAGAGCCGCAACGTTACTGCTTAAGTTGATTAGTAACGTCATAGAGTGTTAAACGCACAGTGGTTATAAACTGATAGCAACATGGCGCGAGCTTTTATCATAAGGGTAAATATAAATAACATGCCCCAGTAGGGTAGCTTTCTAATGATTGTGCTAGCTTTGCTGAGGTGGGCTCAGGTTTAAACCCTTGCTGTTGCCAATACGTTTGTGCGCCTTGCACTGCAACTAATCCAATACCATTGACCATTAATGTTTTAGCCTGATTAACTAGGTAGGTAAATAGCTGCTTACCAACACCCATACCTTGTGCATTGGGTGAGATAGCCATGTCATGTAAATACCAGCTGTTGCTCTCAATAGGCCCTTTTAATTCACGGTTCAGTGACGGGGCATCGCCTCTTTGCCACGGGTGAACAAGAGCATAAGCTAGCACATTACCTTGTTGTTCAAATACCACACAGCTAGCAGGCGAGAGTTGCCATTTACTTTGCATAACCTCAAGCGATTCTGGTGTTAGTTCAACATAACATTGCGCTTGGATCGCCATAATAGCGGGCCAATCATTAGCGGTAATTGGACGAATTGACATATCATTCTTTCGTGGTAGTTTTGAGGGCGTAATTATACTCAGAAACGGCATGAATCATAAGTATAAATCAGTGCTAGAGTAACCATAATAATAGCTATAAGGAATATCAATATAATGACAGTCAGTTTACATTCAGCCCGTAAATGTGTTTTGGCAGCGGCGATATTTACCTTAATGACCTCTTTATCATTTACCGCTTCCGCTGGGACTGAGGCATTTAAATCAGGGTCGATAATTAAAGATTATGGCAAAATAGCTGAAGTAAATAGTAGCTTAGTGATACCTGCTGGAATGAAGTTCAAAGTCGCTTTTGATTTAAGTAGTGCAGCAAAACCTGCAGAATTAAATCGTAGTATTGATACCTTAGCGCGTTTTATCAACATGCATGTGGCAGCCGGGGTTAAGCTTGAAGATATTTCTGTTGCTATGGTGGTGCATGGTAAAGCTGCGAATGATATGACCAAGGATAGTGTTTATCAGCAGCTCAATGCGGGACAAAAAAATGTCAATAAAGACTTAATTGCTCAGCTAGTTAAACATGGCGCAAAGTTCTATGTATGTGGTCAAACCGCGGCATATTATGGCATTACCCCTGACGATTTATTGCCAGGCGTTGAGATGGCATTATCGGCGTTAACTGCCCATGCCGTGTTGGCTCATGAAGGCTACAGTGTAAATCCGTTTTAATTTGCCTGTAGAATGTTGGCAGTACTAGTAGGCAATCGCATTATCGATTAAATACATCTTGCTTGGTGTATTTATCGATAATATTTTGAGTAGTACCATTTTGATTAAATTCTGCAATAGCGGCGTTGATTTGTGGTAACAAGGCTAGGTGTTCTTTACGAAGACGCATCACTAACTCGCCTTGTGTATGAATTGCCGCAAGGCTGATAGGACTGTTGAGTTTTTTAGCCCAATATAAAGCGGGTAAATCGCCGCAGATAGCCACATCAATTCTGTTTTTATATAGGGCTTTGATGAGATCGCGTTCTGAAACAAAATCGACCCGAGTATATTGCGCATCATCATGGTACAAATAACCACGTACCGTGCCTATTTCTTTGCCTTTAATATTGTTGATATTTTGCCAGTTTTTAGCATTTTCCTCCAAAGTAATAATATTTTCTTGGATAGCTATTATGGGATCAGATTGTACAAAAAGCGTGCCTAAATCCTTATTAGGAAACCAATCGGGGCTAACAAAGTCGAAATCTAATAAGCCGTTATCGAGGGCATAATTGGTTCTTTTTGGCGGGAAGTTATGTTTTTCAATGTCAATATTGGCTTTTGCCAGCAGTAAAGGTACCAGCTCTCCTAGTATTCCAGGCTCTTCTGCTGAGTCAGCAATATAATAAGGTACCCAACTGCTTGAGGCGTTGACGTTGTACTTAAGAACTGTAGCGGCTTGAGCTGTCGAACCACAAAAAAACATCACAAAGCAAGACAGTGCTATAAAACGTTTTTTCATGGTGATTCCTTATTTTTATTTTTGTATCAAGACTACATCAACTATTGATAGTTAATAAAGGTCAAGACACAGCAAACATAAACTTGGATGTAAATTACTTGGCATTAGCATATAAGTTTTATGGTGTTTGATCAGAGAAGTCTTTTTATTGGCTTGACTGAGTAATAAACCTTGTTCTAGTGCTAAGCGAGCGACCAGTTTTTCGTCGCCGCGAATGTACATTGAGATGGGTTTAACAATTTTATCGTCAACAATATGCTGATTAAATTGTTTTGCTGAGATGACTATACTGGATTGACCATCGCTGCCGAGTTTTAATTTTACATCTATATCGGTATCGGTGATCACCACCCACTTTTGTTCCGTCAAGGCGGCTAAAAGGCCTTTAAGTCCTGCACCGGTCGCAATAGTACTGTTGTTAGCTTGTTGATATTGATCTGCAATACAGGTTAACAAACGTTTCAGTTGAGCTCCTGCACCTTGACTTCTTGCTTGACTGATCCAAGTTGTTAAGTCGTCTGCCATGAGCTTTGAAAAGCGTTTTGTTTTTAACGACTCAACCATCCAGTTACATAAAAAATGGCTTTCTTGTGCTGGTGTTCTGACGGATTTGTGTTGTGATGCCGAAGTATTTATGGCTTCTATTCCAGCTAGCGCAAGTGTTAATAAAGCTTGGTTGTATGTTTCTGTCGTCATTTCAACTGGGTCAATAAAGTAATGTGGCGCTTAGTTTACCGTGAAGTGACTCATTGCTAAATAGATATTTGATCAGCCACTGTGCATCGATTATTACCGAGAGTAAAATTAAGGCTATTATTCTTTTTTGGGGGGAAATTGCCCCAAAATAGCGATGATAGTTTGCTGGATACTTTTCACTTTATATTCGCCACCTTGATCATAGCGATACTGACTAGTGCCACGCCAAATTAAGCGTTTACTGGCAGGGTCGATAATATCAATTTGAATCGTTTGAATTTTAGCCGTGTCACTGCCTAGAGGGATCCCCATACTTGTTCCAACGATTAACCCACCATTAGCGCCCCACGTTCCAGAGCCTAAACCAAAAGATAACCCAGAATCTTGCTCTTCGTCTTCAGTGAAAAATGCGTAACTCACTAAAAAGTCAGCATTGTCTTTAGTAAAGACATAACCTTGATTAAGTAAGGTTTGTTTAATTTCGGCATTAATACGATCAGCGGTTAATGGATCATCGGTTTGTTTTACGCTGAGCTGACTGAATGTTTTGAGTACAGAAAAATCATAATTAACATCATAATCTTGCTTGGGTTTTACCGTGCAAGATGTCAGTAATAGCAGGCTACAGATTAGGGTAATGAATTGATAATGCGCTATTTTTTGAGTAAAAAACTTACCTGAACGCTGTGGTGTTGTCATAAGACTTCCTTTAACGTGCAATAATGTACAAAATTAACTCAATTAGTATAACCTTAATATCAAGGTGTTCGATAACGACGTTAGTCGGTTCTGAGCCGTTATCAAAGCAAACTATTAATGACTATATCGTATATTTGGCATTTAACAATATTCGCTGAGGTTAAGCATTCTAATGATGGAACAGTTAAGTTTTTTTGCGGTGCCAAGCCCTTGTATCGGCGTTTGTCAGTCAGACAGTCGCGGCTACTGTATGGGCTGCCATCGTAGTCGCGATGAACGTTTTAACTGGATGACGTTTAGCGAGTTACAAAAGCAAGATGTGATCCGTTTGTGTTTACAGCGTAAACGACGTCGCCAGTATGCCATTCATAAAGCGAAACAGCTTGAGCTTCAAACCCTGCAAACCGCGCATACACCTCAATTAGATTTTGATACCCAGATAACAGCAGACAATGAAGAAATTGATTTAAGCGGTTTTAGTGTAGATGAATAATACAGTGTTCAGTACGCTACGCTTTCATTGCTTGCCAAAATAGTCTAAAACTAGCGTTCCTGTGCGCATCATCGTCGCCTAAATTGGGGTTATCGGTAAAGAATCGAATCGCCGCTAAGTACTGCCCATGGCAGTTTTCGAGTAATAAGGCATTGGGAAAGTCTGCAATAATCTGCTGTTGTTTACCTTGCTCAATCAACTCGACCACAAATCCTAAAATGCTATTCATCGCTTGCTTTCTTACGTCAGCATCAATGTCTGCTGACATCGAATATTGCAAAAAAAACAGTTGCTTTAACGGTTGTGCAATCGCCCAATCGATGGCTTTTTGCCATAGAGTATTAGCATCTTGTTCAATATCCCCAATAAAATTAGTATTGCTGATCATATTGGTCGCAAATTCTTGTTTAATGGACAAGAACAGCTGGCTCATGATGTCTTTTTTGGTTGGAAAATGATGAAACAAGGTGCCCGTTGCCACGCCAGCCGCTTTGGCTATTGAGGCGGTCGATGTAGCATTAAAGCCTTTCTTTACAAACAGCTGTAAAGCTGAATCTAAAATGGCTTGTTTCTTATCTGTGGTCATCACTGCTTTACTGCTCATCGAATCAAGATACCTGTTGATCTAAAGTCTGTTTATAAGGAGAGAGTTGATGATTATCTGTTAAATCAGTTTGACTCTTCATTACGCTGAGCAATTATTGCTTGTCACACAATAATTGCAGTGGCGATAAACCGGTGTTAACGCAAGAAAAACTTCATTAATAACCGTTGGATAATACCGCCATAAGGCGGGTGAACCAAGATACCACTATTTATTTTACCGCTGTGTAGAATGGTTTTTGCGTGGCTAAAGGTTAAAAAACCTTCTTTGCCGTGGTAGTGCCCCATACCTGATGGACCAATGCCACCAAAGGGCGCATCATCGGCGGCAACATGAAATACCGTATCATTAATGCATACACCACCAGAATGAGTGTGAGCTAATATTTTTTGTTGAGTTTGTGGCTCAAAACTCATCACATATAAGGCTAATGGACGATCGTTTTTATTGATGTAAGACATCGCTTCATCAATCGACTGGTAGCTAATAATCGGTAATAAAGGTCCAAAGATCTCGTCTTGCATAATCAGCATATCATCAGTGGTATTGGTCACTAGTTGAGTGGCTATTTTCCGCTGTGTTGTTGATATTGGGCCTGTAATGGCGGAAGTGATGCTTGCACCTTTGGCTTTTGCATCGTCTAACACTTTGATTAGGCGATGGTACTGACGATCATTAATGATATTACCGTAGTCTGGGTTGGTGTCGAAGTTAGGGTACATTTTATTAAATCGACGTTGGTAAGCGGCAATAAATGCCTCAACTTTTTCTGCTGGGCATAAGACATAGTCAGGGGCGACACATATTTGCCCCGCATTTAAGCACTTACCAAAAATAAGTCGCTCTACTGCTGTGTCTATTGGCATATCTGGAGCAATGATCGCTGGCGATTTGCCCCCTAGCTCTAAGGTGACTGGGGTTAAGTTATTCGCTGCGGCGCGCATAACATGGCGGCCAACAACGCTAGAACCGGTAAACAGAATATGGTCAAACGGTAATCCTGAAAACACCGCGGCCACATCGGCTTCACCTTCAACGACTGCAACTTCTGTAGGGTCAAATATTGTTGCCAACATCTGACTTAATACCGCATTCGTTGCCGGAGTGAACTCAGACATTTTGAGCATTGCGCCATTACCGGCGGCAATGGCGGTGATTAGCGGACCCATTGATAACATGACCGGGAAGTTCCACGGCACTATGATGCCTATCACGCCTAATGGCTGATATTGCACCGAAACTTTAGACGGTGACAGTAATAAACCGGCATGGCGTCGACTGGGTTTCATCCATGATTTAAGCTGTTTGATGGTGTAATTGATGTTATTTACACAAGGCATAATATCGGAAATGATAGTGTCATTTGGCGATCTATGACCGTAATCATTGATTAAGGCATCGATAATAGCTTGCTGGTTATCGAGTAATGCTTGTTTTAGACGAGTTAATTTATCGACTCGTGATTGATAATCAGGTGCTGGATTAGACTGGAAACGCGCGCGTTGATCGGCTAGTGATTGTCGTAGTTGTGTTTCAATATTATCAACGGCCATATTCATATTTTGTCTCCAACAAAAATAACGATGTTGATTTGCTGAGTGTCATATTGAACAACTCAATAAACCGACTGATTAGTCGGTCTAATGTTAGGTTGTTTTTTGATCTAAAGCAAGTTTTCGGCTTTGATTTGACTTTGGTCACTAAGTGACTCTTTAATATTGACTATACTTAACTTCAATGCTGAACATATCTTTAAACGTGGGGTGTTATTCAGCGTCGATGAAACTTATATTGGTGAAACGAAACAGAGTGTGTTTATCTGGTATGTAATGTTTTAGCAAATGATATGGAGGAAGATAATATGCGTACTCGTAATATTTTATGGCCTACCGATTTTTCTGATACGGCGTCACATGCATTACGTTATGCCATTGAAATGGCAAATTTATACCAAGTTGGGATTCGTATTGTGCACGTGGTTGATCAGCCTTTTGGTGATGAAAATTATATGGTACTTGCGATTACTCCCGAAGAGTTAGCTAAAAGTATGGAAGAAGCGGCTGCGAGTCGAATGCATGAACTGCTTGGGCAGCTAAATACTAATTTAAAAATTGAAACGGTTATCCGCCGTGGCGATGCGATTACCGAAATTTTAGCCGAAGCCAATAAAGGTGATATTGGTATGGTAGTAATTGCCAGTCATGGCAGAAGCGGGTTGGCTCATTTTTTACATGATAATGTAGCCGAAGCAATTGCCAATAAAGCTGATTGCCCGGTATTAGTGGTTAAATAGCATGGCTTGTTGAAGCTAGCTGGCTAGGGTATTACCAAACGATGCTTTTAATCTGCTTAAAAGCTAGAGCCGGGTTGAGTTAAAAATTCGATTTCGGCAGTTGTAGAGTCGCGCCCTAATATTTTATTTCGATGTGGATAACGATTAAATTGCGCGATAATAGCTTGATGTTGCTGTTGGCTGGGCAGATTATTGGGCGCAAATTGCTCAAATAATGGCAAGCCTTGTTGGTGGATTATCATTGATTCACTATGCATGTAGGGCATGATTAAAAAGCCCGCCTGTTGTGTTGGTAACTGAGCTAAACAACCTAATGTTACAGCTTCTTGTGCAAGTACTAACGCGATATTGTCAGCGGCAAATGCCGCTGGGGTATCGCGATGAATATTTCGTGAAAATTGGTCTAGCACGATAATTTCAGCTAATCGGCCTTGAGCATTAGTACGCCAATGTTGTAATTCACCTTTTACGGCTGCATCAAGCGTGGTGCTAAAAGCTTGTTTTATCTGCAAATCAAGCGCTAAATCCTTTATCCACCATTGCTTAGAGGATAGTTGCACAAACCAAAAATCAATTACATGGTCTGGGGTAACACTTGTTATTATTTGATTCATTTTGCTAAATCCAATTGCGGTTATCGTGACTCGTTGCATTAAGTGATCGTGTAATAATCAGTTCGGCCACTTGTATGGGTATATATGGGAACACCACACTGCCACTGGCTAATCCAACTTCAACATATGCTAGTTTAGCCTGTTTTTGGCTTTGAGTTTGAGTAATCGAAACGTGTTGAACTTTTTCAAATGTGACTCGCTTCCATTGTTGACCTAAAAAGCCACTGTGTTGCCAAATCACCTGATCTGCTACGACATAACCCCACTGCTTATAGCGGATAAACAGTGCGACTGTTACCATGGTGGCGGCAAACCAAATCACTTCAAAAAAACCAAGGCTTTGATGGCCATAATACCCCATGATACTGATTACACTGGCTAGGGTCAGTGGCAGCGCGATTCTTCTGGTTAGCCAATTAACATGAATAGGCGAGTAACTGTTGGGCAGTGCGCTTGCTCCACCGCTGAGGTGAGGTATTTTTGCCAAAAGAGATTCTATTTCAGCTGACTTAACGCTTGGAACTAACATGTGTTGCTTGGTCTTATGTTCAACCTCATGGCCTTTGACCTGTTTGAAGTATAAGGTCCAGCGGTTAAATAAACGTGCAATGATAGGTTGTTGAACATGTACTAATTGAATACGCCTTATAGCCAAGGCATCTTGTTGATGTGAAATCACACCGCCACTGCGCTGTAAAGTATCATCATGTTTGTCGAGCTGATATGGATGATATTTTAAGATTGCCGCGATAATTGAAATTAACGAAAACAAGCTGTAAATCCCAAACAACACCACTATGACCATGATGGTTTGTAGGCCAATATTTTGATGGGTTTGTTGTTGGGCCCATAGCCAAAATTGCTGCGCCACTGGTGAGTCGAATATGTTATCCCAATTGACTTGGCCTGCTATGGGGCCGGCAATGACTGCAAACCAAATAAAGTTGTTTTGATAAAAGCCAAATAACACTAAGTCCCATAAACTTTTACGCACTATAGTCTGGGAGGTATCTGCGCTATCTTGTTCGTTAACCTGTGAATGTTCACTTGTTGATACTGTTTTTGCGTAGGGTAAATTTAGCAGCAAACGTTTTAGGGTTTGCGCTTGTTGGGTATCTAAAGCCGCTAAGTGAGCCTCATCATTCTTAGAACCTGCAGTTTCAATCACTAAGGTTCCAAGTGACAGTGGCTTAAAATAAAAGGGTTGTTCATAACGAATATTTTGAATACGGCTAAGGGGTATTTCATCTTTTTTAGTAAACAATAAGCCGCGTTTTACTTCAAGTTGATGGTTATTAAGACGAAAGCGAAATTTACGCCATTCTATTATCGCCAATAATGTCACCAGCAATAATAGTATGCCAGACGCCAATATGCCCCATTGCATGTCAAAACCTTGTTTCCATCCAGTGTAAACAATGGGCACAATAGCAAAGCCATTGCTAAGGATGCTTTTTAAGGTACTGAAAATATTACTGACGATAGACCACGCTGACAGTGCTTGCCATTGCTGTAAATCACTTGCGATATTGATGTTATCGGTTAGCGTATGATTAATATCGCTGCTGGCTGCATCAACTGGTTGAACAGTGACAACGTCTTCCGTTCCATGCGGCTGATGGTTATCTGCTGTTGATGGCTTATCCATTATGGTTATCCTGTTGCGCAGGATAAATGGATAAAGTATCGGTTTCTTGGTTAGGAGCCCTTGTTTCAACCATATCATCTTCGGCAATGCCTGACGGGTGACTCGCTGCCGCTCGGCTTAATAAGTGTTGGCGTAAATGTTCAGCTAAATCAGCATTGAGGCCTGGTAAATCTATTTCAGCTAATCCACTGCCAGCACTAAAGCATTTTAAGGTGACCAAGTTGTATTTTCGCTCAAGAGGTCCCTGAGACAAATTAACATGTTGCAGCCGAGTATAGGGCAGCGCTGTTGTCGATATCCAAAATAATCCTTCACGCAGCACCATTTCATGTTTAAACAATCCATAAGCAATTTTGCTGGCTTTGAGGTGGATAAGTTTAATGATTATAGCGGCCAACAAGGTTACTGAAACTAGCCCTACTAGGGCTATCATTAATGGCAGTGGTTGAGCGATTAATTGAAATACACTTAATAGCGATAAGGCAACCACTGCTATAAGCGTACTAATGATGAGCAATAACTTAGGATAGTTAGCATCAATATTGCTCAGTGGTAAGTCGGCCAGCTGAATGTAATCGGCTTGAGATAAACGTCGGCCATGATCATAAATATTTGTTGATGATTCTTTTTCTGCTGACAATTTTTCTGCGAATAATATAGCGGTATCGCTTATTATTGCAGGCTCATTGATTGGTGGTTGCTCGAATGGGCTCTTCACGTGCGGTGGAGTATCCATGTTTGTTCGCTGTCCATGTCTGCTATTTCTATTATTAAAAACTATAACTAGATTGTCGTGACTTAGGTAGTGTTAATCATCTTAGGTATCGATAAATCAATGCCGTGGCTTAACAATCAGTAATTAATTATGCAGTAATAAAGCCACTCCAGTAATAGTGCTTGCGTGACGGGCTATTGATACAGTAATTTCAACTGAGTGATATAGAGACAATAGGGCGTGTAAAAGATGTTTTCAAATAATTACGTGATCAATAAATCGCAAAAAGCATTTTTACGGAAATTATATTTAGCGCATTTGCTTGATGAAGAACAGCACAACTTATTAAGCCTGCAAAAACTGACTCAGATGCCCAGAAGAACATTGCAAGATGCAATAGCGGCATTTGTCGATATTGGGATTGAAGTGGACTTTGTGCAACAAGGCCAACGTCATAATGATGGTTATTATCGCATATCAACCTGGGGACCAATTAGCAGTGCTTGGGTTAATAGTCATTTTGAGCAGATTAAACAACATATTAAGACGATTGCTGAGCTTGAAAGGGTAAGTTAGGCTATTTTTACTGCAATAATGAGTTGTTAAAAGGGCTATTCATGGCAATAAAGATAATGTTATTCAATGCACAAGGTCTATTATTATCTCAAGGAGATGAGGCCCTTATGGCTGAATATGACCCACAACAGCACTTAATATGGGTCGATATTACCAGTCAACATAGCCAAGCATTTTTTAAACAATATCCTTACTTTGGTATCGATCATCTCGATTTTGAAGACGCACAACGTGAACGTCATCCTCCACAGTTTGAAGAATATGAGACACATTCATACTTGCTCACCCATGAGCTTATGGACCGAGAAGAGTATCTTCTGCTTGAACGTAGCCAGTTACTACTGCATGTAAATGATCATTTTTTAGTCACCCAACATATTAAACCGTCAGTCAGTGTCAGTAAGGTTACCCAACGGATCTCTGAGCATGGTCAGCTTGATAATGCTGATATGAGTCAAGTGTGCTTTGATCTCATGCGCCAAATTGTGGTTGATTATTTAGCTGTGATGTTAGCGTTAGAAGAGCGTTTAAGTGACATAGAAGATGAGATTTTTGAGGTGTCATCTGATGATTTACTGGCAGAGTTAATCGGTTATAGCAGTAAATTACAAAAAGCAAAACGTTCATTCAGTTATCTCGAAGAGATATTGCAACAATTGCTTCGCGATGACAGCCATCAACATATTAAGATGGATTATCAACAGCTAAGCTATTTATATAATCAGTTTGAGCGATTATCCAGTCGTGCCAGTCTTTATCAAGGCTTAGTGGATAGCCTCATTAATGGCTTTATTTCGGTGAGTGCTCATAAAACCAATCGGGTCATGATGACATTAACCCTAGTTACCGCCGTTTTTTTACCGTTAACCTTAGTGGCGGGTATTTACGGAATGAATTTTGATAATATGCCTGAATTAAAATGGCGCTTTGGCTATTTTGCGGTATTGATCCTAATGGCTGTTATTGCGGTATCAGGTTTATGGATTGCCAAGATTAAGCGTTGGTATTAACTAGGCTGAGTGATAAGAGGGTAATTGAGGTGGCAGGATTTCAACATGGGTTAGATTTCGGTGGGCCCCAAGACGGCTTAACCCAAGATTATGTTGTCGAGCCATCGGCTAAAAATCCAATTAGCCCCCCAGTTACTTGGATTAAAGGTTTTCTATCGCCCAAGCAACAGCAGTTATTGCTCAATGAAGTGAATCAATATCCATTAGAGCGGGTTTCAATTGAGGTATACGGTAAACAGCATCTGACTCCTCGAACCCAAGTGTGGTTTGGTGATCCTGGATGCGATTATCATTATTCTAAATTACACATTACCGCATTACCTTGGCCCAGAGTCCTGAGCCGATTACGTGCCAAATTACTTAATGATCATCAAATAGACACTAATTCAGTATTGGTTAATCGTTATGCTGATGGCCATGATTGTATGGGCTGGCACAGTGATGATGAACCTGAGATTGTCAGCGGTTCTGCTATCGCCTCTGTTACTTTAGGCGCCTGTAGAGACTTTGTTGTGCGTCACAAAAACACTAAAATAAAAGTGAATTTTGCACTTGGATCTGGCGATTTACTCATTATGCATCCCAGTATGCAGCAAGACTGGCAACATGCTTTACCTAAACGCCTTAAGGTGGTTGAACCGCGTATTAATTTTACTTTTCGACAAATTATCCCTAATTACTATGGTTAACAGATATCGTTAATGGCCATAGCTAAAAGCGAAAGGCCAAGAGGCTAGGACGCTGCGCGGCTAGATGCTATAGAATCTCAGCAGCTAAGCAGTCTCTATCCCAGAGATGACAAGCGATATCGAGTAAAATTGAAGTGCTGTATCCGCGTAGCGAACTAGCAGCGAAGCGACTCTAGAACCTCGAAGACCGAAGGTCGAGCTAGTTTGAGAATATCGCTAAAATGGATCATTATTGAACCGTTAACCGCTATGTATACGTACTCATTAGCATTAGTACAAACTGTGGTAATGAATAGATGAATAATGCTGGTGGGCAAACTTTCGAAGACTCGAACCTACAATCGACGTCCCAATCTACTGTCAATGCACTTTATTGGTTAGGTGATGATCTGCGGGTAGCAGATAATGCCATTTTTGCAGATATCGCCCTGCATGCACAACAGTTGATGGTGGTGTACTGCATCGACCCTAGCTGGTTTCGTCAAGCTCAATATCAGGCTGAGTATGTTGGTAAGTACCGACTGCGTTTTTTACTGGAGTCATTACGGGCTTTAGACGAAACGTTGAATCAATATGGTCAACAGGTGCATATTGTTTATGCCTCAGCGCAAAAATCGTTACCCTATATAATTCAAACTCATAATATTTCAAGGGTATACCGTAGTAACCATAGTGGTGCCGATGAGCAAACGGCTTGGCAAGTGATTCAGCAGCAATGCCCCAATATTGAATATTCGACTATTACTACGCAAACGCTGTTTGAGCTGCAGCAACTGCCTTTTGAATTAGCCGATCTGGCTGCGACATTCAGCCAGTTTCGTAAAAAGGTCGACAACGTTAATATCAGCCCAGCCACTGATGCAGTATCTTGGCTCCCGCCTATGGTTGCACTTAAGCAACAAGACAAACAACTTCAGTCTTGGCTGGCTTATCCTAGTTGGTTGCCACAAACTCAAACGATGAACAATGTCTTTTGCGGTGGTGAAGCACAAGGAAAATTGCAATTAGACAGTTACTTTTCGTCAAATTTAGCCCATAACTATAAAGCGGTACGCAACGAACTTGATGGCTGGGAATGCTCAACAAAGTTTTCGCCTTGGTTAGCCAATGGTTGCTTATCGGCAAGACAAGTCGTGGTAGCATTAAAGCAATTTGAGTTGCAACAAGGTGCTAACGAATCGACCGAGTGTATTTTGTATGAGCTGCTTTGGCGTGAGTATTTCCATTTTTACGCGCATAAATTCAATACGCTGGTGTTTAGATTTTCAGGCATTAATGGGCGTAAACCATTAACCAGTTTTTACGCCCAACGCATTCAAGCTTGGAAAACCGCCACGACACCTTATCCGTTTGTGAATGCATTGATGAAGCAGTTAAATGACACTGGCTATATGTCAAACCGCGGCAGGCAAATTGTAGTAAGTTGCTTGGTCAATGAACTGCAATGTGATTGGCGTTATGGGGCGGCGTATTTTCAACAGCAATTAATTGATTATGATCCAGCTGTGAATTGGGGCAATTGGCAGTATCTAGCCGGTGTTGGCGCCGACCCACGCGGTTCGAGACGTTTTAATCTGCAAAAACAGCAGCAGACATACGATCCACAAGGATTATTTATTAATGCATGGTTGGGACGTGAGGCATTACAGCAACATGATGAGAGCCATGCGTTATATTTTATCGATAGTGTCGATATAACCGATTGGCCAAGGAGTTAATGTCAGTTCGACTTGAGAAAGCTGTGCTCAAACGTTAACTTTTACCCTGCTTGTTTGACCTTTATTCGGCAAACCAGTACCCTGCGATTTCATCGATATGGATTAATAAGAGTATCACTATGTCTGTCGAACAAATCATTACCGATAAATTGAATCACGCTTTTGCGCCATTGCATCTAGAGGTGATTAATGAAAGTAACCGTCATCATGTGCCGCCTAATTCAGAAACCCATTTTAAAGTGGTTGTAGTTAGCGATCAATTTAGCGAACAGCGTTTACTTGCTCGTCACCGTTTGGTTAACCAAGCACTTGCAGACGAATTAGCCAACGGTGTACATGCCTTATCTATCAATGCTTACAGCCAGCCAGAATGGCAAGCTTTAGATGAAGTACCTAAAACGCCTAACTGTAAAGGCTAATGTTTTTCACTTTGTCTAGTGTATAAAAAACCTCACCGATGACGTGAGGTTTTTTGTTTTTGTCGTAAATCAGTTGTATTTGTCACTCGTTATGAATATGTTACAGTCATGGAGTAGAAGAGCCTGATTGATAAAGGATATAGACATGGGCAAGGTGGTACCAATCTGCTGGTTAATGGTTCTTATATTACTATTTGGCTGTCAACAAGAGGCGCCTGCAAAGGTAAACTCTGTTTCTCAAACTGATTTACTCCCTCATCAAGTTATTAAATGGCGTTTGGCAACCTCATGGCCGAAAAACTTGCCCGGTTTAGGCATGGCCCCAGAACGATTTGCGCAGTTAGTCAAACAAATGTCAAACGGACGTTTAGTGATTACGGTTTATGGCGCCGGGGAGTTGATGCCTGCATTATCGGTTTTTGATGGTGTAAGTAAAGGCACCATTGAAATGGCACATAGCGCTTCATATTATTGGAAAGGCAAAGCTTCCGCCGCGCAGTTTTTTTCATCAATTCCTTTTGGTTTAACCGCACAACAGATGAATGCATGGCTTCATTATGGTGGTGGGATGGCATTGTGGGAGGAAGTTTATCAGCCTTTTGGCGTGTTACCGTTAGCAGGAGGAAATACCGGCATGCAAATGGGCGGCTGGTTTAATAAAGTCATTGCAACACCTGAAGATTTTAAAGGTCTTAAAATGCGCCTACCCGGTATTGGGGGCGAGGTGCTTAAGAAACTGGGTGGTGTTCCTGTTGATGCGCTAGCTGGCAGGGAATTATATAGCGCGCTTCAAACCGGGGCTATTGATGCTGCTGAGTGGGTCGGACCTTATAATGATTTATCGCTAGGTTTGTATCAGGTGGCTAAGTACTACTATTATCCAGGCTGGCACGAGCCTGGATCGACCATGGAATTTCTCATTAACAAGCAGGCTTTCTCTGCCTTGCCTGAAGATTTACAAATGATGGTTAAAGTTGCGGCAAGTGCGATTAACCAAGATATGTTAGATGATTATACTCAAGGCCATATTGCTGCCATGGACGTATTGCTTAACGAACACAATGTCCAAGTGAAAGCTTTTCCCTATAGTGTTATGCGAGCATTAAAAAATGCCCGAGATGATGTCCTTAATCATGAAGCGGCTAAAGATCCGCTATTTAATAAAGTATTAGAGTCATATATCGCTAATGAGAAGTCTGTGAAACGTTATTTTAGTTATACCGAAGATGCGTTAAGTCAGTTTGAAATAGATGAACAACATCCGCAGTAAACTCTGACTGTGACAATGCTGGAATAGTGATAGTATCTGGTTATTAGGCTTTATATTGTAAGATTTTTAAATTTATTTTGGAGAAAGCAATGCCTTTATTAGACAGTTTTACCGTAGACCATACACGTATGAATGCGCCAGCGGTTCGTGTTGCTAAGCATATGAGCACGCCAAGTGGCGATGCTATTACTGTATTCGATTTGCGTTTTTGTGCACCCAATAAAGATATCCTCAGCGAGCGTGGTATTCATACGCTTGAGCATTTATTCGCTGGCTTTATGCGTGATCATTTGAATGGTGATGGTATTGAGATTATTGACATTTCACCTATGGGATGTCGCACAGGTTTTTACATGAGCTTAATTGGTCAACCGACAGAAAGTAACGTTGCTGATGCTTGGTTAGCAGCCATGATTGACGTCACAAATGTGATTGATCAAAAAGATATCCCTGAATTAAATGAGTATCAATGTGGCACATACGAGATGCACTCATTAGAACAAGCTCAAGATATTGCGCGGATGATTATTGCTGCTGGCGTAAGCGTTAACCAAAATGATGATCTCAAACTGAGTGATGAAATTTTAGGTAAATTATAATTCAATTGATTAACTCGGTAATCATAAAGCGGCTTTAGCCGCTTTTTTTGAAAATAGCACATCTCAATGTCGAGTAAACGTTAAAAGTACGCTATTTTTATGTGAAAAAAACCGTTATTGTGATGCTTATGTTTTAGTTAGTAACTTGTCAAATTAAGCGATTTTTGCGTGAACAGACACATATACGGAGATTAATATGTCTAACCACCCATTTAGCCTGTCAGTGATAGCCACCGCAGTGCTTTATGTTTGCTATTCAACCAATGCTGTTGCCGAAACGGTAACAGAGTCTATTGATAAGATTAATAATCAACTTGAGTTGCAGCAGTCATCAATAAGCCAATATCATTATCGTCAGAGTGATATTGTGCTCGGTTTGGCGGGCGCAACAGTATTACCTGCTACACCACATCAAAATGTGATGTTCACCCATGCGGGTGCCACAGACGGTGTTGCTATTTTACAAGATGGAATCTTCTTTTCTCCGGCGCCGTATTCAGGACAGCATCTAGTATTGCAACCTAATTTGTTGCATCAACAACAAGTATCCTTTACGGGGATGACCAGTGTCACCGAAAGCTCTGAAGCCGCTTTTGGTAAATTGGATTATCAGTCTGTACAAATTAGCCCTAAAAAAGCTGCAACTGATGTTAACCTTGAAGGCAGTGATAATAGCGCCATCAATGGTGGTGTCATAGTGAGTGGCACTTCAAAAGAATCTGGTATGTTACTGGCGGTTGATTATCAATCAGCGTCAGACGATGTCGGTTATCGTATTTCGCAAGAGGCCGATACCACCCAAAAAGATATTTTATTTAAAATAGCAGCCAAAAGTTTACCTGGTGCGCGCAACCAACAGACTACCGAATTCAGTTACCAGTATTCATCGCAAGACAGTGATCGCGGAAACTTAGGGCTAACCTCTGCAGATTTCGCCTTAAACCCGACTGCCTTATATTCCGCATCCAGCACAGATAACACAGATGGCGAACGTCAACGTTATGTACTCGCTCATAAGGTGATATTGTCAGCGACGTCAACCATGGATACTGATTTTTACTATCAAACCTATTCGCAACAAACTCAAGAAATGCGTTTTGTTGATGGTGTGCAGATTGATAATGACTCACTAACTGACATTGCGACGTTTGAAACATCACCCACTGTCGATGGCATGAACTTAGGCGCGTTAACGCAAAACAACGACTTTGCTGGCTTTGGTGTGCAAACTAAAGGTGTCACTATGTATGGTCAACATCAAGTGACTTATAGTGCACGTTATCACACCGACAAAGCTGAAATGCGTTTAGGTCAACGAGATTGGTTATGGGGCAATGATTTGGTACTTTTGCCCACCACAGACAATGAATATGCCCTAACATATACTGACGATGCTTCAGCTTTTTCATCTGCGGTAGATACCAAATTAAATTATGGTCAGTGGTCTGTTAACCTTGGTTTAGGTTATGAGCATGTCAGTGTTTCGCGCGAGCTTGGTGATGTAAATACGAGTCTTAATGCTGCTGATTTTTCTGATGATGGCTGGTTGCCATCTATTGAAGTGGCTTATCAGAGTGGGCCTTGGTTAGCCGCGTTACAAGCCAAACAAGCTTGGACCGCCGCATCAGCTGGCAATATTGAGCAAACGGCGCAAGAAGCACTGCAATATCAATTAGCGTTAAGCTATCAACAAGATGCTTTATCGATTGCCATGACGGCTTATATCCATGATTACGATAGCCAGCATGTGAGCTGTTTGCCGGGCATGGTATGTGATTATGAGCAAATATCATTACAAGAGAATATTAAAGATGTCTCAGTTGTCGGCGCAGATTTGAGCATAGCCTATGGCGTTAGTTTTGATAGTTTTTCAATTCCTCTTAAAGCCAAATATCAATATACCCAAGCTGAAACAGATAATGCTAATTGCAATGAGTTGATGGGATGTTTTGCTGCTAATAGTCAACTACCTTGGGTACCTGAACAACAACTGACCTTAAGCTCAGGTGTTGTTTATGGCGACTTTTCTATTATGGCTCAAGCCTTGTATCAATCTGAATTAGGTTATCAAGGTGGCTTCACAAATGAGCGTGCTATCGATAGTCAATGGAAAGTTGATATCGCCGCAACTTACCGTTTGACTGAGCAGCACGAGCTGTATGTTCGTGTAGAGAATTTGTTAGACGAAGAGTTAGTGGCAAATCGCACTGTAATGGGATCCCAAGGACAGTCTGAAATGACGACTTACTTTGGTTATCAAGGCCATTTCTAGAGAATCGTTTATAGGCTAAGGTAAGCTGTAGACATAGTCGATCACAACTGATGTGACTTTGATGTCAAAATACCAATACTCCTCAAGTGATGACTCATTTGGGGAGTATTATTTATGTCACAATTGTTCTCGTGGTTGAACAGCTGAAATTTATTTCTTTAAAATTAATGCGATAGTTTTTTTATCAGATTTTAGTATACGGCATAACCTTGCAGGTTCTTATTCGTTCAGTCTGATCTAAAAATCATTTAGCAAAGTAATGTATTGGTATGAAAACACCTATAATTTTCGTGGCGATAGTCTCATATTTGCGGTAAAATGCGCGCGACCAGCGTGATTACGATCGCATTTTCGAGTTAAATCTGCGCTAGCTCAAACGTGAGGCATTTGTTAATGCTTTGTTTTTGCAGCGGAACGTGGCGCATTGTCTTTCCTTCAAACGTAGTGCTTGTGGATATGATTACAATTAAGAAAGGATTGGAACTGCCTATAGCAGGCGGACCAGAGCAAGTTATCCATAATGGCCCAGCCATTAGACACGTAGCGACTTTGGGTGAAGAGTATATTGGCTTACGTCCAACGATGAAAATCAAAGTGGGCGATAAAGTACAAAAAGGCCAAGTTCTTTTTGAAGATAAAAAGAACTTAGGCGTTAAATATACGGCTTTAGCCAGTGGTACTATTTTAGAAATCAACCGAGGTGCAAGACGTGTACTTCAGTCAGTTGTTATTGCTGTGGAAGGTGACGATAGCGTTACTTTTGCTCAATACGATGCTGATAAGTTAGACACGTTAGACGTACAAGTTGTTCGTGATAATCTGATTGACTCAGGTTTGTGGACTGCTTTACGTACACGCCCTTTCAGTAAAGTGCCGGCTGTAGATGCTACTGCTGCAGGTATTTTTGTTACTGCAATTGATACCCAACCTCTTGCTGCCGATCCTGTGGTAGTCATAGCTCAACATAAAGAAGATTTTGCTAACGGCCTTAAGGTTCTAGCACGATTGACTGAAGGTAAAGTTTACCTATGTAAAGCACAAGGTGCCGATATCCCAGCAGCCAATGCGCAAGTCCAAGAGTTTGCGGGTAAACATCCAGCAGGCCTTGTGGGTACGCATATTCACAACGTTCTTCCAGCTTCTGCAACTCGTACTGTGTGGCATATTGGCTATCAGGATGTGATTGCTTTTGGTCAACTGTTCACTCAAGGTGTATTAAACACTGAACGTGTGGTTGCAATTGGTGGTCCTAAAGCGAAAAAACCTCGTCTAGTTCGTACCGTTTTGGGTGCAAGCATGACTGAACTGACTGCTGATGAAACAGTTGGTGATGGTGTTCGTGTGATTTCGGGCTCAGTGTTAAGCGGTCGCACAGCGGTTGGACCTCAAGCTTATTTGGGGCGCTATCATCAGCAGGTGAGCGTACTGGAAGAAGGGACAGAAAAAGAATTGTTCGGTTGGGCTATGCCTGGCGCAGATAAATTCTCTATCACTCGTGCATTCTTAGGCCACTTAAGCCCATCGCGTCTATTTAATATGACCACTAGCACCTGCGGTTCAGACCGTGCAATGGTACCTATTGGTAACTATGAACGCGTGATGCCTCTAGACATTCTACCTACTATGCTACTTCGTGATTTACTCTCTGGCGATTTTGACGGCGCAGCCCGTTTAGGCGCATTAGAGTTAGATGAAGAAGATTTGGCATTGTGTACGTTCGTATGTCCAGGTAAGTATGACTACGGTTCATATTTGCGTGATTGTTTAGATACGATCGAGAGGGAAGGCTAATGAGTTTGAAAGATTTTATCGAACGTATTGAGCCGCAATTTGAAAAAGGCGGCAAGTACGAAAAGTGGTATGCCCTTTATGAAGCGGCTGCCACAGTATTTTATACTCCGGGTAAAGTGAACAAAGGGGCTACCCACGTTCGCGATAATGTTGACCTAAAACGTATCATGATTACGGTTTGGGCATGTACATTCCCAGCAATGTTTTTTGGTATGTATAACGTAGGCTTACAAGCTCAAGTCGCGATGGCAGCCGGTTTCGGTACGCCAGATGTTTGGCAAGTTGGCTTATTTGAGTTATTTGGCGCTCAACTTACTGCAGACTCTGGCATAACGTCCTTGATGTTCTACGGTGCGTGCTTCTTCCTACCTATCTACGCCGTGACTTTCATCGTCGGTGGTTTTTGGGAAGTGCTATTTGCATCAGTGCGTGGTCATGAAGTTAACGAAGGTTTCTTTGTTACCTCGGTACTATTTGCTCTGACTTTACCGGCTACTATTCCATTGTGGATGGTTGCACTAGGTATTACCTTCGGTGTGGTTGTAGCGAAAGAAATCTTTGGCGGTACAGGGCGTAACTTCTTAAACCCTGCATTGGCTGGTCGAGCTTTCTTGTACTTTGCCTACCCATTAAGCATGTCTGGTGATACTACTTGGGTTGTTGCTGATGGTTATTCAGGTGCAACAGCATTAAGCCAAGCAGCACAAGGTACGTTTGACTATGCCTCAACGGCTAACTGGATTGACTCTTTCATGGGCTTCATTCCTGGTTCAGTCGGTGAAGTCTCTACCTTTGCTATTTTGCTCGGTGGTCTAGTTATCATTTATGCCCGTATTGCCTCTTGGCGAATTGTCAGTGGTGTTTTCTTAGGTATGGTTGCTATTGCGACTTTACTTAACATGATTGGCAGTGACACCAACCCGATGTTTGCAATGCCTTGGTATTGGCACTTAGTGTTAGGTGGATTTGCATTTGGTATGATGTTTATGGCGACAGACCCTGTTTCTGCGTCGTTTACTAATACCGCTAAGTGGGCATACGGTTTCCTTATTGGCGCAATGGTAGTGTTTATCCGTGTGGTTAACCCTGCATTCCCTGAAGGTATTATGTTAGCTATTTTGTTTGCTAACCTATTTGCTCCATTATTTGACCACTTTGTCGTACAGTCAAATATCAAGCGGAGGATTGCTCGTGGCTAGTAATAAAGATTCGTTCGGAAGAACGCTATTTGTTGTTGTCGGCTTATGTCTTATCTGTTCAGTACTGGTTTCGACCGCTGCCGTGGTGTTAAAGCCTATTCAGCAAGAAAATAAGTTACTCGATAAGCAAAAGTATATTCTTGAAGCGGCGAGCCTGATAAATACCAAAGAAGGTAAAGTCACCAAGAAAGAAATCCTAAGCAAGTACGAACAATATGTTGAAGCTCGCTTAGTTGATCTTAAAACCGGTGAGTTTGTTGAAGGTAATGCTAACCTTTATGATCAACGTAAAGCGTCTCGTGATACTGACACTTCGTCTGTGCCAGAAAACGATATTGCCTCGATTAAACGTGTTGCAGATACCGCAGTGGTTTACCTTGTTCATAATGATGAAGGTAAACTGACTAGCGTCATTCTTCCTATTCACGGTTATGGTTTGTGGTCAACCATGTATGCACTTTTGGCACTTGAAGCTGACTTAAATACAGTTCAAGGACTTGTTTACTATGACCAAGGCGAAACGCCTGGTTTAGGTGGCGAAGTTGAAAATCCAAAATGGAAAGCATTGTGGAAAGGTAAGCAGTTATTTGATGCGCAAGGCAATCTGGCGATTAGTGTAACTAAAAACCCTGTAGTGGCGAGTTCTGTTCATGGTGTTGATGCACTTTCCGGTGCAACACTTACCAGTAACGGTGTACAACACTCATTGCAGTTTTGGTTAGGTAAAGAAGGTTTTGCAAACTTTATCGCTAAAGCACACAACGGAGGGTTAAGCTAATGGCTGACGCTAAAGAACTTAAACAGGTTCTAACCGGACCTATTATCAATAACAACCCAATTGCATTGCAAATTCTGGGTGTGTGTAGCGCACTTGCTGTGACCAGTAAGTTAGAAACAGCATTGGTAATGACGATTGCATTAACTGCGGTAACAGCGTTTTCTAACCTGTTTATCTCACTTATCCGTAATCATATTCCAAGCAGTGTGCGTATTATTGTACAGATGACCATTATTGCTTCGTTAGTGATTGTGGTTGACCAAGTATTACAAGCTTATGCCTACGCTATTTCTAAGCAGTTATCGGTGTTCGTTGGCTTAATTATTACTAACTGTATCGTAATGGGTCGTGCTGAAGCTTACGCAATGAAAACCCCGCCTATGATGAGCTTTATGGATGGTATCGGTAACGGTTTAGGTTACGGTGCAATTCTATTGTCTGTCGGCGTAGTGCGTGAACTATTTGGTAATGGTTCATTATTCGGCGTAGAAATCCTCAGTAAAATCTCTGACGGTGGTTGGTATCAACCTAACGGTTTATTACTGCTACCACCGAGTGCATTCTTCTTGATCGGTGGTCTGATCTGGTTGATCCGTACGTATAAGCCAGAGCAAGTTGAAGCAAAAGGGTAAACGCAATGGAACATTATATTAGTTTATTAATTCGCTCCGTTTTCATTGAAAACATGGCGCTAGCGTTCTTCTTAGGTATGTGTACTTTCTTAGCAGTATCAAAGAAAATCACTACTGCGATGGGCCTAGGTGTTGCAGTTATCGTGGTACTGGCTATTTCGGTTCCTGCTAACCAAATTATTTATCAAGGTCTGTTAGCTCCAGGTGCTCTAGCTTGGGCTGGTTTCCCTGATGCTGATTTGAGCTTCTTGAAGTTCATCACCTTTATCGGTGTGATTGCAGCACTTGTGCAAATTTTGGAAATGGCTTTAGACAAGTATTTTCCACCTTTGTACAACGCGTTGGGTATTTTCTTACCTTTGATTACCGTGAACTGTGCAATTTTCGGTGCAGTATCTTTCATGGTAGAGCGTGATTATAACCTTGGCGAGAGCGTAGTATTTGGTATTGGCTCTGGTATTGGTTGGGCGTTAGCAATCGTATTGCTAGCCGGTATCCGTGAAAAGATGAAATATTCTGACGTGCCAAATGGCTTACGAGGCTTAGGGATTACCTTCGTTTCTGCAGGTCTTATGGCTCTAGGTTTCATGTCATTCTCAGGTGTTTCTCTGTAAGAGTCACTGAGACGACGCATTAATTTGAACCTTTAAGGATAAGTGAATGGGTATTCTTGAATCTACTCCACTAGAAGTCTATCTAGGTGTGAGTATGTTTACTGTGATTGTCTTGGTTTTGGTGTTAGTGATTTTATTCGCTAAATCAAAACTAGTGGCAAGCGGTGATATCATTATTGGTATTAACGGCGACGCAGATAAAGCAATTAAAACAGGTGCTGGCGGCAAGTTACTTGGCGTTTTAGCAGACAACGGCATCTTCGTATCAAGTGCTTGTGGTGGCGGTGGCTCATGTGGTCAGTGTCGTGTGAATATTAAGTCTGGTGGTGGTGATATTCTGCCAACCGAACTTGATCACATTAGCAAGGGCGAAGCTCGTCAAGGTTGTCGTTTATCTTGTCAGGTAAACGTTAAATCTGATATGGAAATTGAACTTGATGAAGAAATCTTCGGCATCAAGAAATGGGAATGTGCTGTTATCTCTAACGATAACAAAGCGACGTTCATTAAAGAACTTAAGCTGCAAATTCCTGATGGCGAGTCTGTGCCTTTCCGCGCCGGTGGTTACATTCAGATTGAAGCGCCTGCTCATCATATTAAGTATGCTGAGTTTGAAGTGCCTGATAAGTATCGTGGTGACTGGGAACACTTTGGTTTCTTCAAGTTAGAGTCTAAAGTAGACGAAGAAACTATTCGTGCTTACTCTATGGCTAACTATCCAGAAGAGTTTGGGATTATTATGTTGAACGTGCGTATTGCTACGCCACCGCCACGTAATTTAACCTTGCCTTGCGGTAAAATGTCTTCATATATTTGGAGCTTAAAAGCCGGTGATAAAGTGACTATTTCTGGTCCATTTGGTGAGTTCTTCGCTAAAGATACCGATGCAGAAATGGTATTTATTGGTGGCGGTGCAGGTATGGCCCCGATGCGCTCACATATTTTTGACCAATTAAAGCGTCTTAAATCTAAGCGTAAGATCAGTTTCTGGTACGGTGCGCGTTCTCAACGTGAAATGTTCTATGTAGAAGACTTTGATGGCTTAGCGGCTGAAAATGAGAACTTCAAATGGCATGTCGCGTTATCAGATCCGCAAGCAGAAGATAACTGGACTGGTTATACTGGATTTATCCATAACGTATTGTATGAAAACTATTTACGTGACCATGATGCGCCAGAAGATTGTGAGTTCTACATGTGTGGACCTCCAATGATGAACGCAGCTGTTATTGGTATGCTAAAAGATTTAGGTGTCGAAGACGAAAATATCTTATTAGATGATTTCGGTGGTTAATGAGTTAACCCATAACATCGACATGTAAGTCATGAGATTGCAGCAGTGCAGACAGGGTGGTTAAACACAGGTCTCGCATGCTGCAATTTTTTTTGTTCATTTAATACAAGTGTAAATTTGAGATGACTGTAAATTCAATCAAGTTACTGCTATTGCCAGCGGTTTTATTAATCGTGAGTGCATGTAGCTCTCCAGAGCCTATTATTTCATTATCTGGCAGTACAATGGGTACCACTTATCATATTAAAGTGGTCAGTAATAAAAGCTTACCCGAACCACAACTACTGCAAGCTGAAATTGACATGGCATTGGAGGTGGTTAACGATCAAATGTCGACTTACCGTCCTGACTCAGAACTGTCTAAGTTTAATCAATTGCAGGTGCAGCAGAGCGTTAGCGTCTCGGCCGATACAATTAAGGTGATTAAAGAGGGCATGCGTCTTTATAATGAGACTGATGGTGCATTAGATATCACTTTAGGCCCAGTGGTTAATTTATGGGGATTTGGTCCCGATAAGCGCCCTATATCAGAACCTACTCAAGCTCAAATTGATGCAGCAAAAGCTAAAATGGGCATACATGAGCTGTCTGTAAACGGTTTGACATTAACCAAGCATAATGCAGATTTGTATGTCGATTTATCTTCAATTGCCAAAGGTTTTGGCGTCGACAAGGTTGCCGCTTTATTAGATAAATATCATGTATCTGGTTATTTAGTTGAAATTGGTGGCGAACTGAATGTCAAAGGAACTAAGAGTGATAATACCCCTTGGCGAGTAGCTGTAGAGCAACCAACCAGCGAAGGTCAAGCGGTTCAGCAAATCATTGAACCTGGCACTATGTCATTGGCAACTTCGGGTGATTATCGTAACTTTTATCAAGAAAATGGTGAGCGCTTCTCACATTTAATTGATCCTCGTACCGGCTATCCAATAAAGCATCAATTAGCTTCAGCAACCGTGTTACACTCTAGTTGTATGACCGCAGATGGATATGCAACGGCCATGATGGTGTTAGGTACAGAGGCTTCATTGGCGTTAGCTAAAAAGAACAATTTAGCGGTAATGTTGATAGAGAAGCAAGAGCAGGGATATCAGGTCTATTACAGTGATGCGTTTAAATCGTATCTTAAGTAGCTTGCTTATTTTTAAACTGGTTGATTGAGCTACTAATTTATTGAACCAGTTTACCCTAATCTGAATGAGTCAATAGGAGTTTGTGATGAGTACATTTATTGCAGCGTTTGTGGTTTTATTATTATTTTTTTTGCTAATGTCCATTGGCTATATCGTAAAGAAAAAAGCGGTAGAAGGCAGTTGCGGTGGTTTAGGTGTTTTAGGTATAGAGAAAGCCTGTGACTGTGATGATCCATGTGATAAACGCAAACGCCGTATGGAAAAAGAGCAAGCTCGAAATAAGTTGCTTAACCAAAATCGTATTATTTAACCTCGTTAATTATTTTAAGCTTAGGTTGTTTCACTAATGCTTTGTAAAGAGCCTTCATTTTGAAGGCTTTTTTTATGCTTGAGTATTGCTGGCCAGTTACAAAGCTTAGTTATAATGATAATGGTTATCAATTGTAAGTGTGTGAAAATAAAGGATAATTTGCATTTTACCCTATAGTGTTTTATTCTGTTTGTAATTGATCAAGATCACATTACTTCTCGAGGACACTACTATGAAAGGTCATCCTAAAGTCATCAGCCAACTCAATCGTGTACTTACTTGTGAGCTGACCGCTATTAACCAATACTTTTTACATGCTCGTATGTTTAAGCATTGGGGATTGGAAAAGCTTAATGAGAAAGAATATAAAAAATCGATTGAAGACATGAAGCATGCTGACAAGCTGATTGAACGTGTATTGTTTCTTGAAGGTTTACCTAACCTACAACAGTTAGATAAATTGCGTATTGGTGAACATGCTGAAGAAATGCTTAGCTGCGATCTCACTGCGTTAACGGAACAAATTGCCATTTTGCGTGAAGCCATTAAGGTATGCGAAACTCAGCAAGATTATGTTAGTCGCGATTTAATGGAAGATTTACTCGAAGATGAAGAAGAGCATTTAGATTGGATTGAATCACAACAAGAGCTCATCATTCAAACGGGTATTCAAAATTACCTTCAATCACAAATTAACGATTAATAGGACATTATTATGAAAGGTCATCCAGAAGTCATCGATGCGCTCAATAGTTTATTAACCGGCGAATTATCTGCTATGGATCAATATTTTGTCCATGCTCACATGTATGAGGATTGGGGATTTAACGAACTTTATACCCGTATTCTACATGAATCAGACGATGAAAAATTACATGCAGCTAAGTTGATCCAACGTATTTTATTTTTAGAAGGCACTCCAGATGTTGCCAGTCGTGAAGCGCTCAACATAGGTAAAGATGTGCAACAAATGCTACAAAATGATCTTGCATATGAATACCATGTGGCTGATCATTTACGTAAGGTTATCGGCTTATGTGAGCAAAAGGCTGATTACCAAACCCGTGAAATTTTAGAAGTGTTATTAGATGACACTGAATCTGATCATATGTATTGGTTAGAAAAGCAATTAGGTCTTATTGAACGTATTGGTTTACAGAACTATTTACAGACTAAAATGTAACGACTTAGTCGACACGTTACATGTTAATAAAGCCCAACTCTGTTTGGGCTTTTTTGTGTTCGTGAGACAATGATTGAATACTGTTTTTATATACAGTATCATTGTTTTTAATTGAGTAAATGATGATGGTTATAGAATGCGTAAAATCATTCACATCGATATGGATTGTTATTTTGCTGCGGTAGAAATGCGCGATTTTCCTGAATTACGAGGAAAGCCCATTGCTGTTGGCGGCAGAAGTGATCGCCGCGGTGTGATAAGTACCTGCAGTTATGAGGCCCGCAAATTTGGCGTGCGAAGTGCTATGTCCAGTTATCATGCACTGCAGCTGTGTCCGCAGTTAATTTTAGTGCCAGGGCGCATGGATGTATATAAATCGGTGTCTGTGCAAATACGTGAGATCTTTCATCGATACACAGATCTTGTCGAACCCTTGTCTCTAGACGAAGCTTATCTTGATGTGACTGATTGCGATGCTCACCAAGGCAGTGCCACGTTAATTGCCAAGGCTATTCGAAATGATATATTTGAGACCACAGGTTTAACCGCTTCAGCGGGTATTGCACCGATTAAGTTTTTAGCTAAAATCGCTTCCGATTTAAATAAACCCAATGGTCAATATGTCATCACTCCTAATCAAATTAGTGATTTTGTAAGAGATCTTCCTCTGAGTAAAATTCCTGGCGTCGGTAAAGTCACTTCAAAAAAGTTAGCTGATATTGGCTTAACCACCTGCTATGACGTGCAACAGTATCCAAAAGCGCAATTAATTGAGGTATTTGGCAAATTTGGTCATGTATTAGCTGAGCGATCACAAGGGATAGATCCAAGACAAATTAGTCCGCATCGGGTACGAAAGTCTGTTGGGGTTGAAACTACGTTAGCCAAAGACATTTTTACCTTAGAGCAATGCCGTCAAGTATTACCACAGCTTATCCAAGAACTGAGTGCTCGGGTTCATCGCAGTGCTAAAGATAGACAGATCCACAAGCAAGTTGTGAAGCTGAAATTTAATGATTTTAAACAGACCACCATCGAACATCGCAGTGATGAAATGTCGATTAATTTGTTTCATGATTTACTGCAACAGGCTCTGCAGCGCAGTCAAGGGCGAGGTATTCGCTTATTGGGGGTTAGTGTTGGTTTAGCTGATACAACATTGGCTGTTACAGATAATCCAGTGGCACATATTACTCAGCTTGATTTGCAGTTTTAAAGGTTAGAGTCGCAATGAAAACGCTCAAGTCTAAAACTAAAAAACGACATTTCTGTCGTTTTTTAGTTTTACGCATTAATCATCGCTACTGATTACGCTTCTTTAGCTGGAATACGCTCTAATACGGCAAGTAGCAATTCCCAGTACTGACCAACAGTGGTGATGTTGACCATTTCATCAGGGCTATGTGGATAACGAATAGTCGGCCCAATAGAGACCATGTCCATTAGTGGATAAGGCTCTTTAAATAAACCACATTCTAGACCAGCATGGATAACCATCACGGTTGGATCTTTTTTATAAATATCGTTATAGGTGTCTCGCACAATTGCCATTACAGGTGAGCTAGTATCTGGTTTCCACCCCGGGTAAGCACCGCTTAAATCAATGCTAGCACCCGATAGGTTTGATAGTGCGGTTAGCATACCGGTGACTTCTTCACGACCTGAATCAATTAATGAACGAATAAGGCATAATATTTCTACGCTTTCATCTTCAGTGCTGATCACGCCTATATTTAGTGATGTTTCAGTGACGCCTTCCACTTCATCACTCATGCGCATTACGCCGTTAGGGCAAGCATGTAATAAGTCGATTAAGGTATTTTGCGCTTCTTCGCCCATGACTTTGGTGGGTGCATCTATGGTGGCTAAGCTCAGTAGCATGCCTGGGTCTGCAACGGCTAATTCTTCACGAACTAGGGCTTGGAACGATTCAATGGCTTGCTTTAGTGCGTCAATATTTTCTGCTGGTAGCATAAATTGCACGTTAGCTTCACGCGGAATGGCATTACGCAGCGAGCCACCACTAAAGCTAACTAGCTCTAGGGCTAATTCGTCACTGTATTTAAACAAAAAGCGCGCTAATAACTTATTGGCATTACCACGTCCAAGGTGAATATTAACCCCAGAGTGACCGCCTTTTAATCCTGACATGGTCAGTGAAAAGCTGGCGTTGCTTTGTTCTGGTGCTTGCCAAGACATTGGTACACTTATCTGTGCATCAACACCTCCAGCACAACCCATGTAGATTTCACCTTCTTGCTCAGAGTCGGTGTTGATTAAGATTTCTGCATCAAGGTAACCGGCTTCTAAACCAAAAGCGCCCGTCATGCCAGCTTCTTCATCAATGGTGAGCAGTACTTCGAGTGGCCCGTGCTTAATGTCTTTACTGCCTAAAACAGCCAGCGCCGAAGACATACCAATACCGTTATCAGAGCCTAAGGTTGTTCCTCTAGCTTTAACCCAATCACCGTCTACATAAGCTTCAATCGGATCGGTTTCAAAGTTATGTACTTTGTCGGCATTTTTTTGCGGCACCATATCAATGTGCGCTTGTAACACCACGATTTTACAGTTTTCCATTCCTGCTGTGGCAGGCTTACGGATGATCAAGTTACCGACTTTGTCTTCAACAACCGCAAGGCCTTGAGCTTTTGCCCATTGCTGAATATGTTGTGATAACGCATGTTCATGCTTTGATGGATGTGGAATAGCGCAAATTTGTTCAAACCATTGCCATAGAGGCTGAGGATATAATTGAGTTAATGCAGTCACGAAACGCCCTCTAAGATGAAATCAAGTCGATATACGACACAGAATATAACTGCAATTATTTTAACATATTCTGCGCAGTTACTTGATATTGCGATACCGATTTGCCAAGGTTTAGTCCACAAATCTGTAAATAATTATGAACCCACTAATTTATCTGTATTCCTAAAGAGTAAGGATCTTGTATGACCCAAGTGAATAAAGCGGTTACCGCGTTCCAAGTGCCAATTATTGATGTCACAAGTGATGGGGCTATTTTTGAAGGCGAAGGTTGGGACGCTGTTGTCGTGATAGCGACGAGTTTAGCTGAGATTAAACAAGATGAAGTGAGTTTGCTTGCTGCACACGCCCGCCAAATTGATATGCGTGTCGGTAAAAGTGCCACGCTCCTTTTTGCACCAGGGTTGGCCGGTGGTCGATTGATCATCTCTCCAGTGGCTGATAGCGGCAATGAGTATAGCGATGTGAGGATCTTTGCCAAAGCTGCTCGAGAAGGGATTGCCATTGCTAAAGCCGCGGGTGCCACTAAACCTTTATTAGTTGTACCAAGTGTAACGGACAAGCGTTTTGCTAATGCTGAACAAGTTGCCGCACTAGCTTGTGGACAAGAGCTTTGGCAACCGTTAGAAGCACGAGAAGCAAAGTCTTTGCCACCGAGTTTAACCGCGATTGGACTATTGAATACCGCCACCCATAGTTTATTACTTAATGCGGCAGAGTCTGGACGAGTATTGGCGCGCGATCTTTGTGGTACAGAACCTGAGCGTATGTCGGCTATTGGGTTTGCACAATATTGTGTTGATGCTTTTGCTGATAGCGGTTTGGCTGTATCTGTGATTGATCAAGCCGAGCAGTTAAAAGCGCAATATCCATTATTAAGCGCTGTTGGCAGAAGCTCTTTTGATGTGGCTCGTCATCATCCACGAGTGGTAAAGCTTGAATATGTTGGTGAAGGCACTATTACCAAAACCTTATTCTTTGCGGGTAAAGGCGTGGTTTACGACACTGGTGGCGCTGATATTAAAGTTGCCGGGTCAATGGCTGGCATGAGCCGTGATAAAGGTGGCGCAGCTGCGGTTGCCGGTTTAATGAAGGCGCTATCGATACTTAAACCTAAAGGGATCAAAGTGGTCGCCGAGCTTGGGTTAGTGAGAAACAGTATTGGCAGTGATGCATTTGTTACCGATGAAATTATTGCCAGTCACGCAGGTGTGCGAGTCCGTATAGGTAATACCGATGCTGAAGGACGTTTAGTGCTAGCCGATTTGTTATCCCATTTACGTTTACAGGCTCAAACTGCGGTGAATCCACAATTGTTTTCGGTGGCGACGTTAACCGGTCATGTTGTTCGAGCCTACGGTGGTTACCCTGCATTAGTTGAAAATAGCGCGGCTAAAAAGCAAGGTGTTGCAGCGACATTAGCTGAAGTGGGGCAATTATGGGGGGAACCATTTGAGGTTTCACAATTACGTCCAGAAGACTTTGATAAAGTTGCCGATAAAAATGGCGCTGCAGATGTGGTGTCATCGAATAATGGTCCGTCTTCAATTACGGCTCGTGGGCATCAATATCCTGCCGCTTTCTTGATAAAAGCGTCTGGATTAGCCGAAACAGAACTGGCATTTACCCATATCGATATTGCAGGCAGTGCTGTTGAGGGCGATCCTCTCTACGGAAAGCCAACTGCAAGCCCTTTGGTTGCTTTATTACGGTTTTCACTTTTGTAGGTGATTCATTGTTAAGTTGTTGTAAGTATTGGTGTTACTTTAACGATCACATGCCGATAACAATGGGTTAACATAGTTTTAATCAGAAATTATTGTAATTAAATCACTTTTAATGAAGTTTTTGTGAATTAAAGCAAATAATACTTGTAATTAAATTACAGTTTTGTATAATTCATTTCGTCGGCAAGGATTATCATTGCCGGCTCTAGTTAATCCAGGATGGATATAGCCTCCAAGGATCTGAGTGACAAGTTGTCTCAATGGATTTGAGAAATGTACGTTCCAGGGAACCGAGCCAAGCTTTACTAGGTTTATGCAACTTAACTTTATTCAGGAGAAGACCATGTCTTATACAGGTAGCAGCAAATTTTATTGGCAAAACACTTGGTTTGCTGATGTGACAGTTTTACGTGGCGGTATATTCGCCATGAAACGTTAAGAATTGACCCTCTTTACGTCGTTTTAATATCCATCAACCTTTTGTTCGTCTCGTTTGACGGTTTAGACAAGGTAATAAACTAATAGATTTATTACCACATCACATTCAGTGGTGCTAGCTTTCCTTTCCCCATACGGAATGCTTGTAACATGTCTGCCTACTCTTTTGAGTAGGCTTTTTTTTACCTGAAATTTAGCCAATTGGTTAGTGCGTTATATAAAAAACTGAAATCTTTCAATAAAAAGGCAATTGATAGCTATCAAGGTCGTAAGTACTTATAATTTCCCGCTGATTCACACCTATCCTGCGTAAAGATGTCGGCTTAGCATGTAAGCATGCCTTATCCTCATCTGTAACGATTAAAACGATAAACTCAACGTTAACCTTTGCCCAAGGACCTTCGCTCCATGTTAGAAAAATTATTTAAACTTAAACAACACAACACGAGTCTTAAACAAGAAGCGATAGCCGGTCTTACTACTTTCTTAACCATGGCCTACATTATTTTCGTCAACCCTATGATGCTTGCTGATGCAGGAATGGATCATGGTGCGGTATTTGTTGCCACATGTTTAGCCGCTGCCATAGGGTGCTTAGTTATGGGCTTATTGGCTAATTACCCTATCGCATTAGCGCCTGGTATGGGGCTTAATGCTTTTTTCACTTACACTGTAGTAGGTGAAATGGGTTATAGCTGGGAAACGGCCCTTGGTGCGGTGTTCATGTCTGGGGTGTGCTTCTTAATTCTATCTCTAGTTAGGATCCGCGAGTGGATTGTTAACTGTATTCCTATGTCATTGCGATTTGGTATCGCGGCAGGTATTGGTTTATTTTTAGCATTAATTGGCTTAAAAAATGCCGGCATAGTTGTGGCAAGTCCTGCAACATTAGTGACTATGGGTGACATTACCTCATTTCCAGCCTTGATGGCGGCGTTAGGTTTCTTCTTAATTATTGCTATGGTGCATCGTGGCCTGAAAGCGGCAGTTATTTTTAGTATTTTGATCGTGACGGCTCTCGGCATGATTTTTGGTGACGTACAGTATCAAGGCTTAGTTGCTATGCCACCGTCTATTGCTCCTACATTCATGAAAATGGACTTGTCTAGTGTATTAGAAATTAGCATGTTATCTGTAGTCTTTGCTTTTTTGTTTGTTGATTTATTCGATACATCCGGCACCTTAGTTGCTGTTGCACAACGTGGTGGATTACTGGATGAAAAAGGCCGCTTGCCGCGAGTTAAACGTGCATTAACAGCAGACAGTGTTGCCACCATTACCGGTGCGGCATTGGGTACATCAACGACGACTAGCTATATTGAAAGTATTGCAGGGGTAAGTGCTGGCGGCCGCACAGGTTTAACCGCTGTGGTGGTTGGATTGTTGTTTGTTGCGGCGTTATTTTTATCGCCGTTAGCTGCTATGGTGCCAGCTTATGCAACAACTGGTACCTTGTTTTACGTGGCTATTTTAATGATGTCGGGTCTGGTGAATGTTGATTGGGAAGATATAACGGAAGCCGCTCCAGTGGTGGTGACATGTTTATTAATGCCGTTAACTTTCTCTATTGCCAATGCTATTGGCCTTGGGTTTATTTCTTACGCTGCAATCAAATTGATGACAGGACGTTTTAAAGATTTAAATTCAGGTATTTTAGTTGTAGCAGCATTGTTTGTGGCGAAATTTATTTATAGTTAATCCGTTGCCCATCAATAGGGTAAATGGTTATAAATTGGCTTAGGCCAATACAAAAAAGGGCTATTAGCCCTTTTTTTGTTTTTCTAATAAGGCGCCAATAGCCAAGCTATTTAAGCTTAATGAAACTGAGTTAGCAGGATGAGAGACTGTTTGATAACCATTTATTAACCTGAAAATAGTTAATCTCGATAAATATTCCACTATTAGCGGCTTTCACTATGAATTATCGAGTGAATTGGGTATAAAAATGAACTGAATATTTTTTGCAAGCTGAGTGAGATAAATGGGTTATCGCCGCGTAGTAGTTAAGTTAGGCACCAGCGTGCTGACATCTGGCAGTAAAAAGCTCGATAAAGCACATATGGTTGAATTGGCCAGGCAAATGGCCTCGCTTATGCGTTCAGGCGTTGAAGTTGTATTGTGTACATCGGGCGCAATAGCTGCTGGGCGAGAGCATTTACATTATCCGGTGTTGCCCGACACTATGGCGAATAAACAGTTACTTGCAGCTGTAGGTCAAAGTCAGTTAATTTTGGCGTGGTCACAATTGTTCAGTATTTACGGCTTACATGTTGGCCAGTTATTGTTAACTCGTGCTGATTTGCAAGATCGCGAACGTTATTTAAATGCCCGTGACACTTTAAATGCATTATTAGCTCATAATATTATCCCGATCATTAATGAAAATGATGCCGTTGCCACCAATGAAATTAAGGTGGGTGATAATGATAATTTGTCCGCCCGTGCAGCCTTGCTTTGCGATGCTGATTTACTGATCTTACTGACTGACCAAAAAGGCTTATTTGATGCCGATCCGCGCACGCATCCAGAAGCACAGTTGATTAAACAAGTTGTTAATATCGACGACAGTTTGCGTTTGTTAGCTGGCGGTTCTGTGTCTGGACTTGGAACGGGTGGTATGGCAACCAAACTAGAAGCTGCCGATGTGGCTCGCCGTGCGGGTATTGAAGTGGTCATAGCTTCCGGTCATCATCCTGATGTTATCGCCAGAGTAGCGGCTAGAGAGTCTGTTGGTACTCATTTTAGTGCCATAGAAAATCCATTAGAAAGTCGCAAGCAATGGATCCTTGCCGGCCCAGCTTCGCAAGGTAAATTAGTCATAGATGCTGGAGCATCGGTTGCTGTAGTTGCTAATGGTCGTAGCTTATTGTCTAAAGGTATTATTGATGTAGAAGGTCATTTTGAGCGCGGTGCGACTTTACTGATCGTGAATCAAATCGGTAAGATTTTGGCTAAAGGCATTAGCCGTTATTGTGCCAATGATTTAATTAAAATTAGCGGTAAACACTCTGATGACATAGAAAGTTTACTCGGCTATAACTACGGGGATGCCGTGGTTCATCGCAATGATATGGTCGTACTCGATAATTAAGGATAAGCAGATGTCAGCCACAGAAACAGAATATTTAACCCTACTCGGCCAACGCGCTAAAGCTGCCAGTTTTATCTTAGCGAGTTTAACGGCAAAACAGAAAAACCTGTTGTTAGCAACTATTGCCGATCACTTAGCTCAGCGTAAAGATGATATTTTACAAGCCAATGCACAAGATATCATTGCTGCGAAGCAAAGTGGTTTAACCGAAGCCATGATAGATAGGTTGATGCTGGACGAAGGACGGCTTGGCGGGATTATCGCTGACATTGATAATGTCATCGCCCTAGCTGACCCTGTCGGTAAAGAAGCTGAAAGTCGAGTATTAGATAACGGCTTACGCTTAACTCGTCGCAGTGTTCCATTAGGGGTGGTGGGAGTGATTTATGAGGCTCGGCCAAATGTCACCGTTGATATCGCCGTGTTAGCGTTAAAGACTGGCAATGCTGTGATTTTGCGCGGCGGTAAAGAAACCCTGACCTCCAATAAAGTGCTAAGTGAAGTCATTCGAGATGCACTCGTGAGCCTAGATTTACCTAAAGATGCCGTGCAGCTTATTGATTCACCTGAGCGTAGTCTTGTTAGTGGTTTGCTCAGGCTCGACAAATATGTCGATATGATTATCCCCCGTGGTGGACAAAATCTGCAGCGGTTGTGTGCTGAACAATCGAGTATTCCAGTGATTCTAGGTGGGATTGGCATCTGTCATTTATTGGTTGATAAACAGGCCGATTTAGTCCGTGCAATAGATGTGATTGCTAACGCTAAAGTGCAACGCCCAACAGTGTGTAATGCCTTAGATACATTGCTAATACATCAACAGGTAGCCGCTGAATTTATTCCAAATATTGCCTCACATTTACATTCGCTTGGGGTACGTTTCCATGCTTGTGCCATTGCCTTACCTTATCTTGACGGTCTAGGTTTTGATGTTACTCCAGCGCATGATGAGTCGTTCTCAACTGAGTGGTTATCACTTACGTTAGGGATCAAAGTGGTCAATGATATTGACGAAGCCGTGGAGCATATTCGTCAATATTCGACAGGACACTCTGAGGCTATTTTAACGGATAACATTCACACCGCGAGCGACTTTATGAATCAAGTTGATTCCGCTGCAGTGTATGTGAATGCCAGTACTCGTTTTACCGATGGTTCACAGTTTGGTCTTGGCGCAGAAGTTGCCGTGAGTACCCAAAAATTGCATGCTCGTGGTCCCATGGCGTTAGATGCTTTGACGACTTATAAGTGGCTCGCCTGGGGCGATTATACTTGTAGACAATAACTGATTGGGTGATGGTCTTCATGATAATAAGGGCGCTGTTAAGCGTCCTTATTATTGATAGTTTGTGAATGTAGAGCTGGTTTTTGACAATCAAATAGCGCATTACATATTATAAATAAGATGGCTTGGCATTGCGGATTCATTCAAGCGTTCATAGGTGGTTAACAACCAAATCACAAAAAATGCTCCGGTCATTAATATGGCTACAATTCTAAATGCTTGAGCGTATTCCATTACATAGGTGAAATAGCGACGCTGTACCGCATTGGTCATAAACGTGGCTATCAGTGAAAACACGCTTAAATACATCGCTGGATATTGAGTGGAGCTCATGCCACAAAACTTTTCATAGATAAGGATTAATGCCACAACGATTAAAATAATAATGCGTATTTTACGTTCCGTGTTATCACTTAAATTCCATCTTGGCAGTCCCATTGCCTACTACCTCTTCAATTAATTGCATTTAGATTGTTTTCTAAGCATCCTTGATACTTTTATAACTTTAGTTGTGTTTTTATCAAATGAATAGCGTTATTTAATGCTTGTCTGACGCTGTTTAATATCCTGACAATAAGTTCTGCTGATATGGTTAGCTAATATGGGGAGGATTAAAATATACCCGAGTGCCTATTCTCTCTGAGCTAGCTGATGTTAGCCATCGGTAAACTCGGCTGCAAAGGTCAGTCATCACTGCCTAAGTAACGTTGGATTATTTGAGACTAATATTCGAGCAGTTTATGCTGTTATAAGACGTAAAAGGCTTAAGGTAATAGTAAAAGACACGGCAAAGCTTGCGCCTTGTTACAGCTAACCAAAATAAAATAAACAGGCGGTTTAGCCTCACGTTGCAGTGGTAAGCTCAACAATACAATTATTTAAGCTGTTGTTGTTAGTTGAAGAGAAAACCCCTTCGCATCATTGATGCTGCGTCAATAATATCAGTAAAACACGATAAATTTTTAGCATTCCCCTTGTAATTCACTTTGCTGTCCCAATATAGGTATCAAGGCTGATATGAGTGGTTAATATGAATCTCAAGTTAAGCAATAAAATGCTTGAAATACTGGTTGTTCATCCCCATATCAACATCAAATAACATATTTGCGACGAATAACGTCAATTTCGGAGGACCCCATGGGCAAAATTATTGGTATCGATTTAGGCACAACAAACTCGTGTGTAGCAGTCCTTGATGGCGGCAAAGCACGCGTAATTGAAAACGCAGAGGGTGATCGCACAACCCCTTCAATCATCGCGTACACCGATGATGAAATTATTGTTGGCCAACCTGCTAAGCGTCAAGCTGTTACTAACCCTGCAAACACATTTTTTGCGATTAAGCGTTTAATCGGCCGTCGTTTTAAAGACGATGAAGTGCAACGTGATGTGAACATCATGCCATTCAAAATTATTGGCGCTGATAACGGTGATGCATGGGTTGAGTCTCGTGGTAATAAAATGGCACCACCACAAGTGTCGGCTGAAATCTTGAAAAAGATGAAAAAGACAGCTGAAGACTTTTTAGGTGAAGAAGTGACTGAAGCGGTTATTACTGTTCCTGCTTACTTTAACGATTCACAACGTCAAGCAACTAAAGATGCTGGCCGTATCGCAGGTCTTGATGTTAAGCGTATCATCAACGAACCAACAGCTGCTGCACTTGCCTATGGTATCGATAAGAAGCAAGGCGACAACGTCGTTGCCGTTTACGATTTAGGTGGTGGTACATTTGATATCTCTATCATCGAAATCGACAGTAATGATGGTGACCAAACATTTGAAGTGTTAGCAACCAATGGTGACACTCATTTAGGTGGTGAAGATTTCGATAACCGCTTAATCAACTATTTAGCTGACGAATTTAAGAAAGACCAAGGCTTAGATCTTCGTAGAGATCCTCTAGCGATGCAACGTTTGAAAGAAGCTGCTGAAAAAGCAAAAATCGAGCTTTCAAGCACTAACCACACTGAAGTTAACTTGCCTTACATCACTGCAGATGCATCAGGTCCTAAACATTTAGTGGTTAAAATTACTCGCTCTAAATTAGAGTCATTAGTTGAAGACTTAATTCAACGTACTTTAGAGCCGTTAAAAGTTGCCCTAGCTGATGCTGATTTAAAAGTATCAGACATCAATGAAGTGATTCTTGTTGGTGGTCAAACTCGTATGCCTAAAGTACAAGAAGCGGTAACTAACTTCTTCGGCAAAGAGCCACGTAAAGACGTCAACCCTGATGAAGCGGTTGCAGTTGGCGCGGCGATTCAAGCTGGCGTACTTTCAGGTGAAGTGAAAGACGTATTGCTACTTGACGTTACACCATTGTCTCTTGGTATTGAAACCATGGGCAGTGTGATGACTAAGCTTATCGATAAAAACACCACTATCCCGACTAAAGCTCAGCAAGTATTCTCAACCGCTGACGACAACCAAAGTGCCGTGACAATTCACGTACTTCAAGGTGAGCGTAAGCAAGCGAGTGCAAACAAGTCTTTAGGTCAATTTAACCTTGAAGGTATTGAGCCTGCACCACGTGGCCAGCCACAAGTTGAAGTGATGTTCGACATCGATGCTGATGGTATCTTACATGTGTCTGCAACAGACAAGAAAACAGGTAAGAAACAAAACATTACCATTAAAGCCTCTTCTGGTTTGTCTGATGAAGAAGTAGAGCAAATGGTACGTGATGCCGAAGCTCATGCTGACGAAGATGCGAAATTTGAAGAGTTAGTTAAAGCGCGTAATCAAGCCGATGGTTTAGCTCATTCAACTAGAAAACAAGTTGAAGAAGCCGGTGATGCTTTAGCAAGCGATGAAAAAGAAAAGATTGAAGCGGCAATTGCAACTTTAGAAACGGCTATTAAAGGCAAAGACAAAGAAGCAATGGACACTGCAACTCAAGCTCTTATCGAAGCGTCTGCTAAGTTAATGGAAATTGCTCAAGCTAAAGCGCAAGGAGAAGCTGAAGGCCAAGCACAAGATGCTGGCCAATCTAAGCCTGCTGATGATGTTGTTGATGCTGAGTTCGAAGAAGTTAAAGACGACAAAAAGTAATTAACCATTTCAGTTAGTTACTTTAAAAGCGGGCGTTGAGGCTATCCTCACACGCCCGTTTGTATAAATTAAGTTTAACAACTTACTCACACCTTCGAGAAACAGAACACTATGTCAAAGCGTGATTATTACGAAGTTCTCGGTGTTGGACGTGACACCAGTGAACGCGAAATTAAAAAAGCGTACAAACGCTTAGCGATGAAATTTCACCCAGATCGTAATCCGGGTGATAAAGCCGCAGAAGCCAGCTTTAAAGAAATTAAAGAAGCGTACGAAATTTTAACCGACAGCGACAAGAAAGCTGCATATGATCAATTTGGTCATGCTGGCGTCGATCCTAATCGTGGTGGACACGGCGGTGGCCAAGGTGATTTTGGCGATATCTTTGGTGATGTTTTTGGTGATATTTTTGGTGGCGGTCGCCGCGGTGGTCAACGTCAGGCTGCACGTGGTAGTGACTTACGCTACAACCTTGAATTATCTTTAGAAGAAGCTGTCCGTGGTTTAACCAAAGAATTACGCATTCCGACACTCGCTGCATGTGATTTGTGTGATGGTAGTGGCGCTAAAAAAGGCACCTCTGCAACCACATGTGGCACTTGTCATGGTCAAGGCCAAGTGCAAATGCGCCAAGGTTTCTTTGCTGTTCAGCAAGCGTGTCCTACTTGTCATGGTCGCGGTAAAATTATTAAAGATCCTTGTGGCAAATGTCATGGCGAAGGCCGAGTCGAGAAAAGCAAAACTCTGTCAGTTAAAATTCCAGCCGGTGTTGATACAGGCGATCGCATTCGTTTAACCGGTGAAGGTGAAGCGGGCGAGTTTGGTGCACCTCCTGGCGATTTATATGTGCAGGTTAGTGTGCGTGAACATGCCATCTTTACTCGTGATGCCAATAACTTATACTGTGAAGTGCCTATTTCATTTAGTAAAGCGGCATTAGGCGGCGAGATTGAAGTACCGACATTAGACGGTAAAGTTAGCCTTAAAATCCCAACAGAAACCCAAACTGGGCGTATGTTCCGCTTGCGTGGTAAAGGGGTTAAGTCGGTTCGTAGCCATGCCGTTGGTGACTTGTTGTGTAAAGTGGTCATGGAAACGCCGGTTAACTTGAATGACAAACAAAAAGAGTTATTGCGTGAGTTTGAAGCGACCTTAACTGGCGAGTCAAAAAAGCACAGCCCTAAAGCGGAAGGTTTTTTTGATGGCGTAAAAAAGTTTTTTCAAGACTTAAACAGTTAGTATCGTTCCATTAAACGTGACTATCATGAAAGGCTGTTTACTTTAGGTAAACAGCCTTTTTTATTGACAGGTATAATCAGGTACTAAAAGGTGACATGTTAGCTCTGCAGATGACGTCAATGTCTGTCTAGTTCATGGCGAACACATTTTTAGCGATACAATTTTTTAGCAACTTATTTAGCTGTTTTTTTTTACCATTAGGCGTTATGTATGTCATTTTCCGTATTTCAGCTCAATCCAACATTATTAACCGCATTACCGTCAGCAGTGACTGAGCCTAGTCGCGTTCAGCAATTAGCGATCCCTGCAATATTGGCTGGGCAAGATGTCTTGGCATTGGCGCAAACCGGTAGCGGTAAAACCTATGCTTATGGTTTACCACTTTTACAGCGCTTGAGTCTGTCTCCAGAGGTTGGTCTTTCTGCGGTGGTCATAGTGCCAACCCGAGAATTAGCTTCACAAGTGACGCAGGATTTAGCCCCGTTAGCGCAAACATTAAATTTACGCGTCGATATACTATGCGGCGGCCAAGCAATTGAATTGCAGGTAGAGCGATTGACACAACCTGCTAACCTTATTGTTGCGACCCCAGGGCGCTTATTAGCGTTAGCGCAGCAAGGTGTTATTCAGTTTGAACATCTGCAAAGCTTAGTGCTTGATGAAGCAGATAGATTACTGGACATGGGTTTTATTGGCGACATTAATGCGCTAATCGCAATGATGCCAACTGGGCAGCGTTTATTGTTTTCGGCCACATTGCCTGAGCCATTAACCACATTAGCCGAGCAAGTTTTGACGACAGCACACGTGCGTATTCAGGCGCATGTGATCAATAGTGCTGTGGCTGATATCGCTCAAACCTTATATCATGTAAATAAAGGCAGTAAAGCAAAAGCACTGATCCACTTAATTACTTTGCACCAATGGTCACAGGTGTTGGTATTTGTTAATGCTAAAGATGATGTCGATTCATTATGTAAAAAATTAGTCAAAGCGGGTATTAATGCCGCGGCACTTCATGGTGATAAAGAACAAGCTGTACGAAGCCATACTTTGGAGCAGTTTAAAAATCAACAGTTAACAGTACTAGTGGCTACCGATGTATTATCTCGTGGTATCCATATTGACGCTCTACCTGTGGTCATAAATGTTGATTTACCTAGCCAGGCCGCTGTATATGTACATCGTATAGGACGAACTGCTCGGGCAGGATTAAGTGGTGTTGCCTTGTCATTAGTGAGTCATGCTGAGTTATTAAGCTTGGATGCTATTAGGCTGTTAACAAGGCAAGCGTTACCGTTAACTGAACTCGCTGGTTTTGCCGTAACAGATAAGCCAACGAGCGAAGCCAGTAAGCGAGCGCCTCGCGATAAACAAGCTAATCGTCGTACAGCTAACAAACGCAGCATTAGTGATTTTACCAAACGCAAGCCGACCCGTTAATACGAGCTGAGATTTGATATTGTAAGTGATGAATTCGCGCTAAACACTGGTATAAAATAAGTTAATGCTGGATTAGCTTTTTGACTCAATAATGTTTAAGGGATGACAACATGAAACCTCTCGCACTAACCCTATTTGTTGCTGCTTTATTAGTGGGCTGTGTCAATAGTCAATCGCCCACGGGGCGAGGGCAAACCTTATTGTTTTCTGATACACAGATGCAGCAAATGGGGGGGCAGTCGTTTGAGGCAATGAAACAAAGTGAAAAAATAAGTCAAAATAAAGCCCAAACTGACTATGTCAATTGTATTGCTAAACGTATCACAGCAGTATTACCTGATCAGTCCCAACAATGGGACGTAGTGGTATTTGATTCAGACCAGGTTAATGCTTTTGCATTACCGGGCGGTCATATTGGTGTCTATACCGGTTTATTGAAGGTCGCCGTTAATCAAGATCAACTTGCTACTGTGATGGGGCATGAAGTGGCACATGTGTTAGCGCAACATGGGAATGAGCAAGTATCTCGCGCCCAGCTTACTGGTTTGGGTATGCAAGCCGCCGATGCAGCGATAGGCGCATCTGGAATTGCTAATAAAGATCTGTACATGGCAGGACTTGGCTTAGGGGCAAAAGTCGGCATTATTTTACCCTTTGGCCGCAGTCAAGAGTCTGAAGCTGATATTGTAGGTTTAGAGCTAATGGCTAAAGCGGGATTTAATCCGGCGCAAAGCATTGCTTTGTGGCAAAATATGTCCAAGGCTGGTGGTGCACAAGGGCCTGAGCTGTTGTCGACTCATCCGTCACACAGTCATCGAATTGAAGACTTACAAGCGGCGCAAAATCAAGTGATGCCGCTTTATACACAGGCAAGAAAACAGTCTTTGACTGAGTGTAAAATTGCTCAAGTTAAATAGCGTTTTTTGCCAACATTGACGGAGTTTATTGTGATAAACTCTGGTGCGAATTTTTTATGTTTATTGAGAGAAAATTATTATGTCAGATTTGTTCAGCACTATGGAACAGCATGCTAGCTACGGTGTAGGTCGTCAAATGGGCGAGCAGCTAGCGGCAAACTCTTTTGAAGGTATTGATATCCCGGCTGTTCAAGCTGGTCTTGCTGATGCATTTGCCGGTAAAGAAAGTGCAGTATCAATGGAAGAGCTTCAAGTTGCATTTACTGAAATTAGTCGTCGTTTACAAGAAGCTCAAGAAGCTGCTGCTGAAGCCGCTGCTGCTGAAGGCGAAACATTCTTAGCTGAAAACGCTAAGCGTGACGGTATTACGATTACTGAGTCTGGTCTTCAATACGAAGTACTTGTTCAAGGTGACGGCGAAAAGCCTACCTATGATTCAACTGTACGTACTCACTACCATGGTACATTTATCAGTGGTGATGTTTTCGACAGCTCTGTTGCTCGTGGTCAGCCTGCTGAGTTCCCGGTATCAGGTGTGATAGCTGGTTGGACTGAGGCATTACAGCTAATGCCTGTTGGCACTAAGCTTAAATTATATGTCCCGCATCACTTGGCTTATGGTGAGCGTGGCGCGGGTGCTTCAATCCCGCCTTATTCAGCTTTGGTCTTCGAAGTTGAATTGTTAGAAATTATCTAGTTATTAAAAACGCCTAAGTTAACTTAGGCGTTTTTGTATATGCTGTTTTTAGGTTTATCTTTAGTTAACACTGGGAGAAATAAATGACTGCAAAAGTGAGAATTGCTGTAGTTGGTGCCAGTGGCCGTATGGGCCGTACACTGATTGAATCTGCTAGACAGCAACAAGTCATCGTACTTGGCGCAGCGATAGATCGTACAGGCTCTAGTTTAGTCGGTATTGATGCCGGTGTGCTTGCTGGTGTTGGTGCAATGGACGTTGTTATTACCGATTCACTAGATAACGTAGTGAATGATTTTGACGTTCTGATTGATTTTACCTCACCAGAGTCTTCAATCATTCATCTTGATTGGTGTGCTAAAAATCACAAAGCCATTGTCATCGGTACAACTGGGTTCAATCATGCTCAAAAAGAGCTCATTGGTGCCTATTCAGAACAAGTACCTGTGGTGTTAGCACCTAATATGTCTGTTGGTGTTAATGTGATGTGGAAGTTACTTGCACTTGCCACTGAAGTGATGGGTGATTATACCGATATCGAAATAATCGAAGCTCATCATCGTCATAAAAAAGATGCACCGTCAGGCACCGCGCTCAAAATGGGTGAGATTATTGCTCAAACATTAGGCCGTGATTTAGACCAATGTGCGGTATTTGGACGTGAAGGTATTACTGGTGAACGCGACCGTAATACCATAGGTTTTGCTACTGTTCGCGCTGGTGATATTGTTGGTGAACATACCGCTATGTTTGCTGACATAGGCGAGCGGTTAGAAATAACCCACAAAGCATCGAGCAGAATGACCTTTGCGAATGGGGCTATGAGAGCGGCTTTTTGGCTCTCAGATCAAAATGCTGGTCTATACGACATGCAGCAAGTACTAGGGTTGAATTAGCGACTAAAAACACCATTCGTTGGTGTTTTTTTTTGAAAACAATCTTGCAAAATATAGACGTAAAAACGAATTTCTTATACAATTGCTAGAATTTGCCAAAATTTCGTAATTTAACGGAAATTGGTATTTTTAGTGCAAAATAAAAAACACATAATTTAAGTGGCTTGGCTCTTTTCTGGAGGTCGCGTTGACACAGTCTGCCTTACTCGTACTCGAAGATGGAACCGTATTCTCTGGTACCGCAATTGGTGCTACCGGTATCTCTGTTGGTGAAGTGGTATTTAATACTTCAATGACAGGTTATCAAGAGATTCTTACGGATCCTTCATATTCACGCCAAATAGTAACATTAACCTATCCTCACATCGGTAACACAGGTACTAATGATGAAGACACTGAATCGGATTCGGTTCATGCATGTGGCTTAATCATTCGTGACTTACCGCTTATGGCGAGTAATTTTCGTAACCAACAATCATTAAGCGATTATTTAAAAGCAAATAATGTCGTTGGTATCGCTGATATTGATACTCGCAAACTAACTCGTATTTTGCGTGAAAAAGGCGCTCAAGCCGGTTGTATTATGGTCGGCAACCTAGATGAAGCGAAGGCACTTGCAGCGGCAAAAGCATTTCCAGGCCTAAAAGGTATGGATTTAGCTAAAGAAGTGACTACCGATAAAGCCTATACATGGCGCAATGGTAGCTGGAAATTAGTCGGTGGTTTACCGTCTGAAACGCCAGAAGCTGAACTCAAATATAAAATTGTTGCCTACGATTACGGTGTAAAACGTAATATTTTACGTATGTTGGTTGACCGTGGTTGTGATGTCACTGTGGTACCTGCGCAAACTTCTGCTGCAGACGTACTTGCGATGAATCCTGATGGAGTATTTCTGTCAAATGGTCCTGGCGACCCTGAGCCATGTGATTACGCGATTACCGCCATCCAGCAAATTTTGAAAACAGAAATCCCTGTTTTTGGTATTTGTCTTGGCCATCAACTATTAGCATTAGCCTCAGGCGCAAAAACCTTAAAGATGAAATTTGGTCACCATGGTGCAAACCACCCAGTGAGCAATGTTGAAAAAGGCAACGTGATGATCACCAGTCAAAACCACGGTTTTGCTGCTGATGAAACCACGCTACCTGCTAATATCAAGGTGACGCATAAATCGTTATTTGATGGATCATTACAAGGCATTCATCTAACGGATAAACCCGCATTTAGCTTCCAGGGTCACCCTGAAGCGAGCCCTGGGCCAACCGATGCCGCGCCTCTGTTCGATCATTTCATCGAGCTTATAGAACAATACCGTCAGCACGCCAAGTAGTTATCTGGGAGAAGACAGAAGCAATGCCAAAACGTACAGATATAAAAAGTATTCTTATCCTAGGTGCCGGTCCAATTGTTATTGGTCAGGCGTGTGAGTTTGATTATTCAGGTGCGCAAGCTTGTAAAGCACTTCGTGAAGAAGGCTATCGCGTTATTCTGGTCAACTCTAATCCAGCAACGATTATGACCGACCCAGAAATGGCCGATGCAACCTATGTCGAGCCAATTCATTGGGAAGTCGTACGCAACATTATTGCCAAAGAGCGTCCAGATGCCATTCTCCCGACTATGGGTGGACAAACCGCACTGAACTGCGCACTTCAGCTTGAAGCAAAAGGCGTACTAAAAGAGTTTAATGTTGAAATGATTGGTGCGACAGCAGATGCGATTGATAAAGCTGAAGACCGTAGTCGTTTCGACAAAGCGATGAAATCCATTGGTTTAGACTGCCCGCGTGCGGGTATTGCTCATAACATGGATGAAGCTTATGGCGTATTAGATATGGTGGGCTTCCCCTGTATTATTCGTCCGTCTTTCACCATGGGTGGCAGCGGCGGTGGTATTGCCTACAACAAAGAAGAGTTTGAAGAGATTTGTTCTCAAGGCTTAGATTTGTCGCCAACTAACGAATTATTGATCGATGAATCATTAATTGGTTGGAAAGAATATGAAATGGAAGTGGTTCGTGACCGCAACGATAACTGCATTATCGTCTGTACTATCGAAAACTTCGATGCGATGGGGGTTCACACCGGTGATTCAATCACTGTCGCTCCAGCACAAACGCTAACCGACAAAGAATATCAATTAATGCGTAACGCTTCGATAGCGGTACTGCGTGAAATTGGTGTTGAAACCGGTGGCTCAAACGTACAATTTGGTATTTGTCCTAATACTGGCCGCATGGTCATTATTGAGATGAATCCACGGGTATCTCGCTCATCAGCATTGGCCTCTAAAGCAACCGGTTTCCCGATTGCTAAAATCGCGGCTAAATTAGCTGTGGGTTACACTTTAGACGAGCTAAGCAACGACATTACTGGCGGTAAAACACCAGCATCGTTTGAACCTGCTATCGACTATGTTGTGACTAAAATACCGCGCTTTAACTTTGAAAAGTTTGCCGGTGCAAACGACCGTTTAACCACTCAAATGAAGTCTGTTGGTGAAGTCATGGCAATCGGCCGTACTTTCCAAGAGTCATTGCAAAAAGCGTTACGCGGACTTGAAGTGGGTCGTAACGGTTTTGATTCTGTGGTGGATTTACAATCACCAGAAGCCATGCAACGTATTCGTCATGAACTTAAAGAGCCAGGTTGTGACCGCATTTGGTACATAGCTGATGCATTTCGTGCCGGTTTAAGCCGTGACGAAATCTTCACGTTGACGAATGTCGACCATTGGTTCTTGGTTCAAATTGAAGATTTGATTACCCATGAAGCCAAAGTGGCTGAGCTTGGTATGTCAGGTTTAGAGCAAAACTATTTACGTCAATTAAAGCGTAAAGGGTTCTCTGATGCGCGTTTAGCTGCTGTGTTAGGTGTCAATGAAAACGAGATTCGTAAACTACGTTATCGACATGAAATTTACCCAGTTTATAAGCGAGTCGATACTTGTGCTGCTGAATTCTCAACCGATACCGCGTACATGTATTCAACGTACGAAGAAGAATGTGAAGCTAACCCATCGAACCGTGAAAAGATCATGATTCTGGGCGGTGGTCCAAACCGTATTGGTCAAGGTATTGAGTTTGATTACTGTTGTGTGCATGCTGCATTAGCCTTACGTGAAGACGGTTATGAAACCATCATGGTTAACTGTAACCCTGAAACCGTATCAACCGACTACGATACATCTGATCGCCTATACTTTGAACCTGTCACCTTGGAAGACGTGCTCGAAATCGTGCGTATCGAAAAGCCAAAAGGCGTTATTGTTCAATACGGTGGTCAAACTCCGCTTAAACTCGCGCGTGAGTTAGAAGCCGCAGGTGTGCCAATTATTGGTACTAGCCCTGATGCGATTGACCGTGCAGAAGACCGTGAACGTTTCCAACAAGCAATTCAACGTTTAAACATGAAGCAGCCAGAAAATGCCACTGTAACGACTGTTGAAAGTGCGGTGATTGAAGCTGAAAAAATTGGTTATCCGTTAGTGGTGCGTCCATCTTATGTATTGGGCGGTCGTGCGATGGAAATCGTCTACGACAAGCAAGATTTACTGCGTTACTTCAATGAAGCCGTTAAAGTGTCTAATGCATCGCCTGTATTACTCGATCACTTCTTAGATGATGCGATTGAAGTCGATATTGATGCTGTATGTGACGGCGAAACCGTGGTTGTTGGCGCTATTATGGAGCATATTGAACAAGCAGGTGTTCACTCTGGTGACTCAGGTTGTTCATTACCGCCTTACACCTTAAGTGCTGATGTTCAGGCGAGAATGCGCGAGCAAGTGTCAAAACTGGCTTTTGAGTTAGGCGTAATCGGCTTAATGAACGTGCAATTTGCGGTAAAAGATAACGAAATCTACATGATTGAAGTTAACCCGCGCGCTGCCCGTACCGTGCCATTTGTATCTAAAGCAACAGGCGTTCCTTTAGCTAAAATTGCTGCACGTGTGATGGCTGGTCAAAGCTTAATTTCACAAAACTTTACCAAAGAAGTGATCCCACCTTATTTCTCGGTAAAAGAAGTTGTATTGCCGTTTAATAAATTCCCAGGCGTTGATCCACTCTTAGGCCCAGAAATGCGCTCAACGGGTGAAGTGATGGGCGTGGGTGATACATTTGCTGAAGCCTATGCTAAAGCACAGCTTGGTGCCACATCTGAAGTGCCTAAGTCTGGGCGTGCGTTACTCTCTGTTCGTAACAGTGATAAAAAACGTGTTGCTGACTTAGCCTCTAAGCTGATTGAGTTAGGCTATGAAATTGATGCCACTCACGGCACTGCGATTATTTTAGGTGAAGCAGGGATTAATCCTCGCTTAGTTAACAAAGTACATGAAGGTCGTCCACACATTCTTGATCGTATTAAAAATGGTGAATATACCTACATTGTTAACACTACTGAAGGTCGTCAAGCAATTGAAGATTCTCGCCAGATCCGTCGTGGAGCATTGCGCTACAAAGTGAATTACACGACGACATTAAATGCTGCCTTTGCGACCTGTTTGGCGCATTCAGCAGATGATCGTATCAAGGTGACATCTTTGCAAGAACTGCACAAACGCATAAAAAGTTAGTTTTTATTGCGAAGGAATGACTAAGGTCGCCTTTTGGCGACCTTTTTTATGACATTTTGATGATGGATGACTAGCAAGTCTGTAAAAGCTTAGGTAAGCTGTCAGACATCATCGAAAAGATGCATCCTAGATACGTACGCTAAGTCGATTGCGTACTTCCAACTGAATTTTTACTGTGTTGACTTTCGTCAGCACGGGATGCTTTTGTTTTTAAAGGAGACAAAGACATTATGAGTAAGGTCCCAATGACGGTAGTTGGCGCAGATCAATTACGTAAAGAAGTTGAATTTTTAAAGTTCGATCGCCGCCCAAAAATTACCGAAGCAATTGCTTCTGCTCGTGAATTAGGTGATTTAAAAGAAAATGCTGAATATCACGCTGCCCGTGAAGATCAGGGTATTTGTGAAGCGCGTATTCGTGACATTGAAGGTAAGTTGTCTAACGCTCAAATCATTGATGTTACCAAATTAGAAAATACTGGCCGAGTGATTTTTGGTACGACAGTGACTATTTTAAATATCGATACTGATGCTGAAGTGACTTATCGCATTGTTGGTGATGATGAAGCTGATATTAAGCAAAATTTAATTTCTGTTAATTCACCGATTGCACGTGGGTTAATTGGCAAAAGTGAAGGCGATGAAGTCTCGATTACCACTCCAGGTGGTTTGACTGACTATGAAGTCATTGCCGTTAAATATCTTTAAGTGTGGATTGTTATTGAGCATAACTAATATTTAACAGTATGTTTTATCTATTATATTAAAGCTGATGACCAAATATTAAGCATTAAATTTTTTTGCACAACTCAATACCGACATCAATAACACATCACTTTAGCGAGCACTAAATAGCATCCTGTTTAGTGCTTTTTTATTGTCATAAAATACAGTACCTATGTGCTGATGACGATAAAACATGTAAAAAAATTCATTTGCACATTAAAGGTGCAATGGATATCATCCATTTAGTTTACAATGCTGTTACATTTTACCGTATGAAGCCTAATATGCTTTGCAATATTACGTTTAAAATATAGGTTTAAAAATCATCTTGTGATGATGTAAAAATAGAATATGCAGATTGTGTATCTGAATTGCTTGATTAAATAAGGTCATTATGACGTTTCCGTGGGCTCGTATACTACTAATGCTGGTAATTGTGGGGTTGTGTTCAATCTTCCTCATCAATAGCCGTGTGTTGGTTTTAGCATCGTTGCCATTTACCACGACTACGGCACATTCTTGTTCTTATAATATCGACACACACTCAGATGATAGTATGTGTGATCAACCAATGAGTTCAGCTAACGTTGATATTATCCTGTCGTCAGTCAAAGGCATTGATCGTTCAATTGACCGTCATGATGCAAATAGTATTACCGCGTTAAATCACACTCTCATCGATGGTAATAGTTCACTGCTGGGCTATGTTGGTAATATCTCTTCAACCAACTCTATCTCTGCAGAATCTAATTCTAAAGACATTCATTATGTGCCCACTTATTCGTCGCGATATATCAGTATTGTTCAACACGAGTCTGATGAATTAAAGCCCAATTATTTATTGGCTTACGAATTTATATCTCCACCTGTTCCAAGTTTAACCATAGGGTATCAAATTAACTTTAGTCCGCAATTGGACTGGGTTTTATCCACGGCTTCAGCTCCTTCAAGACTTTCCGCCTGGAAAGAGTCTAATTTACTTTTCGTCCATTCCCATACCTGTTAGCCATATTCTGCCTTGATGATAAACGCCATTAGCTTTGCTAATGAGTTTTACTGTGGGTCGATGGGTTAGGTCAATTGCGCCTCATCACTCGCTATGCATTTTTATCGTGGCTTAAATAGCCTCGATCTAGTGAGATCAAGAGTTATGAAATCAAAAACGAAACAGCTAAATCATTATTCTCAATGGAAATACTGGTTATTAATTACCACATTAATCATCTTATTTATGAGCGCATTACCATCTTGGTATGGCGAAGATCCTGCTGTACAACTTGGTGTAAAGCCAAGCCAATCGATAACAGCAGAACAAGTTGATTATGCGCTACACCAGGTAGGCATAAAGAGTAAACGTATTGAGCAACAACAAGATAGTTTACTGGTGGTGCTAGATAACCCTGATATGCAGGCCCAAGCTAAAAAGGCTTTAGCTGAGCAGTTTAAGCATCAAGCTCAAGTGACATTAGCCTTAGCGCCTGCTGCACCTCACTGGCTATTAAACCTAGGTGTTAAACCGATAAAGCTGGGTTTAGATTTACGCGGTGGAGTACAATTTTTATTGGATGTAGATCTCGATTTAGTGTTTCAAAACCAGGCGATTATGCTTGGTGATGCCGTGAAGCAATTTGCTGCTGATCAGCATATCAGTAACGTTATGGTTCGTTCTGGTGATGGCGCTACATTGAGTATTGAGATTGCTGATGAACCGTCTCGAGCCCAGCTAAGACAATTTATTGCACAGCAGTATCCATTATGGCAAGTAAGTGGTCACCAACAAATACTCACTGTTAGTTTGTCTCAACATGAACAACTTAAATTGACCAATGTGACTGTGCAGCAAAACTTGCAAATTATGCGTAGCCGGATAGAGGAACTGGGGATAACCGAAGCGCTCGTTCAACGCCAAGGTGATCATAGGATCCGTATTGAGTTACCTGGAGTACAAGATCCTGCCACAGCTAAAAACGTTATTGGTGCAACGGCCAGTTTAGCTTTTTATCCTGTACTGCCAACGGGTTCTGTAAACGCTGTGGTCATTAACGACCAACATGATAAACCCGTGTACGTATCAAGAAAGCCAGTACTGGGAGGCGATCATATTATTGATGCTAGAGCGACTACTGGTGATTTTGGCATGGCGAAAGTCAATATTAGTCTCGACGCTGCAGGCGGTAAGTTAATGTCTGATTTCTCGCGCGACAACATAGGTAAACCTATGGCGACCGCATACAGTGAATATAGCCGAGATGAAGCGGGTAAAGCTCGACAAACAACGCAAATCATTAGTGTTGCCACCATACAAAGTCAACTGGGTAATCGGTTTGAAATTACCGGTTCAGGCAGCCATCAAGAGGCACAGCAGCTTGCGTTATTGCTAAGAGCAGGTTCCATGACAGCACCGGTGACGATTGTAGAAGAACGCACAATAGGACCAAGCTTAGGTGCTGAAAACATTGTCAATGGATTTGCAGCGTTAGCATTAGGTATGTCAGTAACATTATTGTTTATGGCCTGTTGGTATCGCCGTTTAGGCTGGATTGCTAATGTGGCGTTAATCGCCAACATGACGATGTTATTTGGCTTATTAGCCCTCATTCCAGGGGCTGTATTAACCTTACCTGGTATTGCGGGGTTAGTGCTTACTGTTGGTATGGCGGTTGATACTAATGTGCTTATTTTTGAGCGAATAAAAGAAAAGCTAGCTGAGGGTCGCAGCTTTGCCAGCGCTATAGATGTGGGATTTGATAGTGCATTCTCAACCATATTTGATGCTAATTTTACCACTATGATCACCGCCGTTGTGCTGTTCTCTATTGGTAATGGCCCTATTCAAGGCTTTGCATTGACCTTAGGGTTAGGGCTATTAACCAGCATGTTTACCGGCATTTTTGCCTCGAGAGCATTAATCAATTTAGTTTATGGCCGCGACACTCGCCGCGCAATTAAGGTGTAATACTATGAACTCAACAAGTATAAATAACTCACTAGAAACAGGTAAACTAAAATACCTCACCAAATGGCGCTACATCTCAAGTATACTTTCTATCGTGTTGATGCTGGTGTCCCTAAGCGTAATTGGTGTAAAGGGGTTTAATTGGGGCTTAGATTTTACTGGCGGAGTGGTTACAGAAATTCAACTTGACCATCGTATTACGGCCAGTGAGATACAGCCACTAATGACCGCCGCCTACCAACAAGACGTGAGTGTTATTTCCGCCAGCGAACCGGGACGGTGGGTATTACGTTATGCCAACATACCCGACGAGCAGCTTCGTCCAGAACTCCGACAAGTCTTAGCGCCATTAAATACCGATATTACTGTGTTAAACAGCAGCATCGTTGGACCTCAAGTAGGCCAAGAGTTAGTTGAGCAAGGCAGCATAGCTCTGCTAATCGCTATGCTATGTATTATGGGGTATTTAAGTTTTCGTTTTGAATGGCGCTTAGCTTCAGGTGCGTTATTGGCTTTAGTACATGATGTGGTGTTTGTGCTGGCTTTTTTTGCGTTAAGCCAAATGGAATTTAATTTAACTATTCTGGCAGCAATTTTAGCTATTTTGGGGTATTCACTCAATGACTCGATTATTATTGCTGATAGGATCCGCGAACAGTTAGTGGCTAAGTTACAATGGAAAACTTCAGATATTAATAATTTAGCGGTTAAAACAACTTTCTCTAGAACTATGATTACATCGGGGACCACCTTATTAACCGTTGTAGCATTGTGGATCATGGGAGGGGAGCCATTGGAAGGTTTTTCTATCGCGATGTTTATTGGTATTTTAACCGGCACTTGGTCATCAATTTCAATTGGCGCGACTTTACCTGAGTTTTTAGGCTTAAAGGCGCAGCATTATCAAGAGGTTCCATTATCTGATCACCCCTGATTAACGATAATTCATCTCCCATAAAAAAGCCGCTGAATTCAGCGGCTTTTAATAAAAGAATGTGAAACTATTTGGCTTTAGGCAAAGCAATCTTCATTTCGACCGAATGACGGAAAATGACTAAAACATGACCGATTAGTTGCACTTTCGCAGACTGGGTTTCACGTATAATGGCGTCAACGATGGCATTTTTGAGCTCTCTGTCAGCAGAGGCTACTTTTACTTTAATCAATTCATGATGTGTAAGAGCGCTATCAATTTCAGCCAGAACACCTTCAGTTAGGCCATTGCCACCAAGCAGCACCACTGGTTTTAGACTGTGAGCCAGACCTTTTAAATGCTGTTTTTGTTTGGTTGTTAAGTTCATTTGTGCCAACTTTTGCTGAGTTACTGTTGAAAAACGGGTATTCTACCCTTATATAGAGCTTATGTAACTCTGAATCGTTGCGGAATTTAAATGACAACAAAAAAACGTACGGCGAGCTCAACTCGCTGGATGCAAGAACACTTTGATGATCACTATGTGAAACTGGCCCAAAAACGTGGCTTACGTTCACGAGCAGCATTCAAGTTAGAGGAGATACAACAAAAAGATAGCTTGATAAAACAAGGTATGACAGTTGTTGATTTAGGTGCAGCACCAGGTGGTTGGTCGCAAGTTGCGGTTAAACTCGTTGGTGACAGAGGTAAAGTGATTGCTTGTGATATTTTACCTATGGACCCAATTGTTGGTGTTGATTTCCTTCAAGGTGATTTTAGAGAAAACAAAGTACTCGAAGCATTGCTTGAGCGTGTAGGTCAAGATAAAGTGGATGTGGTACTATCAGATATGGCTCCGAACATGAGTGGTTCGGGTGCTGTTGATCAACCAAGAGCTATGTATTTAGTTGAATTAGCGCTAGATATGTGTCATCAAGTGTTGACGCCTAATGGCTGTTTTGCTGTTAAAGTCTTTCAGGGGGAGGGTTTTGACGATTATATTAAAACGGTCAAGCAGGCATTCAAAGTAGTAAAAACCCGAAAACCAGACTCCTCTAGAGCGCGCTCTCGGGAAGTCTATCTAGTGGCGACTGGTTACAAGTTGTAGTAGTCTAACGTTAATAATCGCAGGACTGTTAAGAGGTCTAGTAATTTGAGTGACATGGCAAAAAATTTAATACTCTGGGTTGTCATCGCTGTTGTACTGATGTCAGTGTTTCAGGGTTATTCCCCCTCTTCTTCGAATTCGCAGAAGATGGATTATTCCGCCTTTTTGGACAATGTTCGAAATGGTCAAATAAACACGGTTGAAATAAAAAGCGACCAACGGACGATTGAAGGAACTAAACGTACCGGCGAGAAGTTCACCACAATCATGCCTATATATGACCAAGATTTAATTAATGATCTTGATCGTAAAGGCATCACCATGAAAGGCCAAGAAGCTGAAGAGTCAGGTTTCCTAACCCAAATCTTTATTTCATGGTTCCCAATGTTACTGCTAATTGGCGTATGGATATTTTTCATGCGACAAATGCAAGGCGGTGGCGGCAAGGGCGCAATGTCGTTTGGTAAAAGTAAAGCCAAACTGATGAGCGAAGACCAAATCAAAACCACTTTTGCTGACGTTGCAGGTTGTGATGAAGCAAAAGAAGAAGTCAAAGAACTTGTTGATTATTTACGAGACCCAACCAAGTTCCAAAAATTAGGCGGTCGTATTCCTACGGGCGTTCTGATGGTCGGACAACCTGGTACAGGTAAAACCTTATTAGCCAAGGCAATTGCCGGTGAATCTAAGGTGCCGTTCTTTACCATTTCGGGTTCTGACTTTGTGGAAATGTTTGTCGGTGTTGGTGCATCCCGTGTACGTGACATGTTCGAACAAGCTAAAAAATCTGCTCCTTGTATCATTTTTATTGATGAAATCGATGCCGTAGGCCGCCAACGTGGTGCCGGTGTAGGTGGTGGGCATGATGAGCGTGAGCAAACATTAAACCAGCTTTTGGTTGAAATGGACGGCTTTGAAGGTAATGAAGGCGTTATTGTTATTGCAGCAACTAACCGTCCAGACGTACTTGATTCAGCGTTATTGCGTCCAGGTCGATTTGACCGTCAAGTTGTCGTTGGCTTGCCTGATGTTCGTGGTCGTGAACAAATTCTTAAAGTTCATATGCGTAAAGTCCCTTTATCAGATGATGTTAAAGCCAGTGTCATTGCGCGTGGTACGCCAGGCTTCTCTGGTGCTGACTTAGCAAACCTTGTCAACGAAGCGGCGTTATTCGCTGCTCGCGGTAATCGTCGTGTTGTTGGTATGGAAGAGTTTGAGCGTGCTAAAGATAAAATCATGATGGGTGCAGAGCGCCGTTCTATGGTGATGTCTGAATCTGACAAAGAAATGACCGCTTATCATGAAGCTGGACATGCCATTATTGGTTGCTTGGTACCAGAACATGACCCAGTGCATAAAGTGACTATTATTCCGCGTGGCCGTGCATTAGGTGTGACCTTCTTTTTACCTGAAGCTGATGCCGTTAGCCAAAGCCGTCGTAAATTGGAATCACAAATTTCAGTTGCCTATGGTGGACGTTTAGCTGAAGAACTTATTTACGGAAGTGAAAAAGTGTCTACAGGGGCTTCGCAAGATATTAAGTACGCTACATCGATAGCTCGTAATATGGTTACGCAATGGGGTTTCTCTGACAAGCTAGGTCCATTACTTTACGCAGAAGAAGAAAACGAAGTTTTCTTAGGTCGCAGTATGGGTAAAGCAAAGGCAATGTCAGGTGATACAGCAACATTGATTGACTCTGAAATTAAGATGTTTATCGATAAAAACTATCAACGTGCGCAAGCGATGTTGACAGACAATATGGATATTTTACATGCGATGAAAGACGCATTGATGAAATATGAAACTATTGACTCGTTGCAAATCGATGATCTAATGAATCGCCGCGAAGTGCGCATGCCAGCTGAATGGCAAAAAGATGAATCATCAGACGACAAAGATAGTGGCAATAACACGCCTAAATCTGAAGCCGAAACGCCAGTGGATGAGGCTAAAACCGACGTTAAAGTCGATAATAAAGCCGATACCAATGACGCGGATGAATCACCCGCTAAATAAACAATTTAGCAAATAAAGAAAACCCCGAAAGGGGTTTTCTTGTTTTTAATCTTATCTAGGAAAATACCCGTGTTTCAATTAACTCATGCTAATAAAACTCTAGACTTATCAAGCCCTGTAGTGATGGGGATAGTGAATGTGACGCCTGATTCATTTTCCGATGGCGGTGAATATATTGGTTTTGAACAAGCCTGTCGTCATGTTGATAATATGGTAGAGCAAGGTGCATTAATTATTGATGTGGGTGGTGAGTCAACCCGACCTGGTGCTGCAGAAGTGACGATTGAGCAAGAACTTGCCCGAGTGATCCCTATCATCGAATACACAGCAAAAACACACAATGTATGGATTTCAATCGATACCAGCAAACCTGAAGTGATGGAACAAGCTGTCAATGCCGGAGCTAATTTAATCAACGATGTGCGCGCGTTACAAGTACCAGGTGCTTTAGCCATGGCTGCAACGTTAGATGTGCCAATTTGCTTAATGCACATGCAAGGCGAACCGCAAACTATGCAAGATCAACCTGAGTATGAGGATGTGATTGATGAAGTGGCGGCTTTTTTTGAATTACGTATCGCTTACTGTGAAGCGGCTGGAATTGAGCGCGAGCGTTTAATTCTCGATCCAGGTTTTGGTTTTGGCAAAACTTTAGCGCATAATTACCGTCTATTAGCGGCATTGCCAAAGTTACATGAATTTCATTTGCCTTTATTGATCGGTCTGTCGCGAAAAAGCATGATCGGCGACCTGTTAGCGCGTGATATAGACCAACGCCTTGCCGGAAGCCTTGCTGGTGCATTAATTGCAGCTCAGCAAGGTGCACAAATTATTCGAGTTCATGATGTACCAGAAACAGTCGATGTACTTAAAGTGATGTCAGAAACCATGGCTAATCTATAGTTGCATCACATAATAATGTTATCAGTAAAGTGAAAACACTTAAGTAGGGATCTGTGAAGCAAAGAAAATTTTTTGGAACCGATGGTATTCGCGGCAAAGTAGGGGCGGGTAAAATGACTCCTGAATTGGCATTGAAGCTCGGTTGGGCGGCTGGACGAGTATTGTCTCGAAATGGCACCCAAAAAGTGATTATTGGTAAGGATACTCGTATTTCAGGTTACCTGTTTGAATCAGCTTTAGAGGCAGGTTTATCAGCCGCGGGACTTAACGTTTTGCTGCTAGGCCCTATGCCAACTCCAGCAGTGGCTTATTTAACTCGTACCTTTCGCGCCGAGGCCGGTGTCGTGATTAGTGCATCACACAATCCTTATTATGATAACGGTATCAAGTTTTTCTCTACCGATGGCAGTAAACTGGATGATGCCATCGAGCTAGAAATAGAAGCAGAACTTGAAAAACCGTTAGTCTGTGTTGAGTCGCATCTACTGGGCAAGGCTCGGCGTATTGATGATGCAGCAGGGCGCTATATCGAGTACTGCAAAGGTAATTTTCCAGCTGATCAAACACTTAAAGGATTAAAAATAGTCGTTGATTGTGCTCATGGCGCCACTTACCATATTGCTCCTAATGTTTTTCGTGAATTAGGTGCCGATGTTATTGCTATTGGAGATAAACCTGACGGTCTCAATATCAATGATAAAGTCGGCGCAACAGCAATGGCCAAAATCTGTGAAACCGTTTTAGTTGAAAAAGCTGATTTAGGTATTGCATTAGATGGTGATGGCGATCGCATTATGATGGTTAATCGTCATGGCGCAGTGGTTGATGGTGATCAGATTTTATATATTTTAGCGGTAGATGCCCAAAAACGTGGTATTTTAAACGGCGGAGTTGTTGGCACCGTAATGTCTAATTTAGGTTTGGACTTAGCGCTGCAAGCACTTGATATTCCTTTTGTTCGTTCTAAGGTCGGTGACCGCTATGTCATGGAGATGCTGAAGAAGAATAAGTGGCGAATAGGCGGTGAAAACTCTGGCCATATTCTTAATCTTGATCATGGTACTACTGGTGATGGTATCATTGCTGGTATTTTAGTCCTCGCGGCAATGCGACGTCAAAATGCTTCACTTGAACAATTAACTGAATCGATGAAGATGTTACCGCAAGTGTTAGTTAATGTGCGTTTTGAAGGCAGCTCTAATCCACTCGATAGCGAGGCGGTTAAGTTAGCTAAAGCGGATGTTGAACAACAATTGGGTGCTCGTGGACGTGTATTATTACGTAAGTCGGGTACTGAACCGTTAATTAGAGTCATGGTCGAGGGAGATGATCATCCCCAAGTGCTTGCGCATGCAAATCGTATTGCTGACGCGGTAAAGGCAGCATGTTAATTATTTGAATATTAAGATAAGCCGTTGCTCGCTCAAAAAGTAGACGCTTCGACAGTTTATATGAAATATTCCCCTTTTAGCTCTTGTAACTTGATAAGTGGTTCGCTATTATTCACGCCGCTTTCAGAGGAGACAGTGAATGGCACTCAGACGTCCTATGGTCGCTGGTAACTGGAAAATGAATGGTAATTCGGCATTAGCCCAAGAGCTTTTCAAGAAGTTTGCTACCAAGCTCCAAAATGATTCCGCTGAAGTGGTTTTATGCCCGCCTTCAATTTATCTTGAAAGTGTTCGGCAGCTGCTTGAAGCCAATAAGCAAACCTTAGATGGTGCGCTTGTTAGAATGGGTGCACAAAATCTGAGTCAACATGATTTTGGTGCATACACAGGCGAAATATCCGGGCAGATGCTAAAAGATTCTGGATGTCGGTATGTGATTATCGGCCATTCCGAACGTCGCCGTATGTACGGAGAGACGAGTAATATTGTGGCAGAGAAATTTGCTGCTGCTCAGAAACATGGTCTGACACCGATTTTGTGTGTAGGTGAATCAGGACCAGCTCGTGAAGCAAGACGTACCTTTGAGGTGATTGCGGAAGAGCTTGATATAGTAATTGAAAAAAACGGTACCATGGCTTTTGATAACGCAATTATCGCTTACGAACCTTTATGGGCAGTAGGGACAGGTAAAAGTGCTACACCAGAGCAGGCACAAGAAGTACATGCGTTTATTCGCAGTCGCCTCTCGGAAGTTTCTCCCTTTATTGGTGAGAATATCAGAATTCTTTACGGTGGTAGCGTCACCCCAAGCAATGCGGCAGATATATTTGCCCAGCCTGATGTTGATGGTGGTCTGATTGGCGGTGCAAGTTTGAACTCAAGTGAGTTTTTAAGTTTATGTACCATAGCAATGAGCGCGTAATTATATGTACGAAGTTCTTATAGTTGTATACTTGGTGGTAGCGTTAGGTCTTATCGGCTTAATATTAATCCAACAAGGAAAGGGTGCCGACATGGGCGCATCTTTCGGAGCCGGTGCTTCAGGCACATTATTTGGCTCAAGTGGTTCAGGTAATTTCCTGACTCGCAGTACTGCAGTATTAGCCATTGGCTTTTTTGCGTTGAGTTTAGTGATTGGTAATTTAAGTGCTAATCACACAGAGCAAAATGATCAGTGGAAAGATTTAGGTCCAGCAGCAGAGCAAATCATTGATGAAGCTCCGGTGCAAACCGAAAAGTCAGAAACGAAAATTCCTGACTAGTAAACCAGGTAACGCCGAGGTGGTGGAATTGGTAGACGCGCAGCCTTGAGGTGGCTGTGTCTTAACGGACGTGCGGGTTCAAGTCCCGCTCTCGGCACCAAATTTAACTAACAAATGATAGATAGCGTTTGATTAGTTATTGCAAGATATAGTGTAAATCAATATACTTGCATACAGTTGACGCGGGGTGGAGCAGTTGGTAGCTCGTCGGGCTCATAACCCGAAGGTCGTCGGTTCAAGTCCGGCCCCCGCAACCAGCTCCTTGTAATTTAATTTCGTTAGAAAATAAATTACAATTTACAGGTTTTATAATAAAATAACCTCGTGATTACGGGGTTTTTTGTTATATGAACTTTTAAATATCCGTGTTTTATGCGGGTTGCAATGGGGCTATTAGCCCTTTTTTTGTTTTTTTGGGGGTCATTTTTGGCAACAATAGAATCCAAGCTTGTTGAAATGTTAACAGTACCTGTTGAAGCATTAGGCTTTAAACTATGGGGCATTGAATATATTCAAGCTGGTCGTCATTCAATTTTACGTGTTTTTATTGATCACGAGAATGGCATCAATATTGAAGATTGTGCAGCAGCCAGTCGTCAAGTTAGCGCAGTTATGGATGTTGAAGACCCTATTTCTACAGAATACACATTAGAAGTATCTTCACCTGGCGTAGATAGACCGTTATTTACCGCCGAGCAATATGCTGCCTATAAAGGTGAGGATGCAAAAATACAACTGACTATGCCTGTTGCGGGTAGTCGTAATTTAAAAGGCGTCATCAATAGTGTTGATGGGCAAATGCTCACCATAACCGTTGATGGTAAAGACTTGATTGTTGCTTTGGATAATATCCGTAAAGGCAGCATTATCGCTAAGTTTTGATAGTTTCAGGTGAAGGACGAGGCAAGACCAAATGAATAAAGAGATCCTGCTAGTCGCAGAAGCGGTTTCCAATGAGAAAGGCCTTCCGCGCGAGAAGATTTTCGAAGCGCTAGAAATTGCACTGGCTACCGCAACAAAGAAAAAATACGAAGGCGATATTGAAGTTCGCGTTGCGATTGATCGTAAAACCGGTCACTACGATACTTTCCGTCGTTGGATGGTTGTTGACGATCATGGCGAGGCTTTGGAAAACCCATATAGCGAAATTACCTTCGAAGCCGCTCGTTATGAAGAGCCAGAGATTCAAGTTGGTGAGTATATCGAAGATCAAATCGACTCTGTCGCATTTGACCGTATTACTACACAAACTGCTAAACAAGTTATCGTGCAAAAAGTACGTGAAGCTGAACGTGCACAAATTGTTGAACAATTTATTGAACGTGAAGGTGAGATTGTTACTGGTGTTGTTAAGAAAAGCACCCGTGAAAGCGTGGTTGTTGATTTAGGTAATAATGCTGATGGCGTATTATTTAAAGAAGATTTAATCAGCCGTGAATCTTTCCGTCCTGGTGACCGTGTGCGTGCATTATTGTACTCAGTTCGTCCAGAAGCTCGCGGTGCGCAGTTATTTTTAACTCGTAGCAAGCCAGAAATGCTGATTGAGCTATTTCGGGTTGAAGTGCCAGAAATTTACGACGAATTGATTGAAGTGATGGGTGCTGCTCGTGATCCAGGCGCTCGTGCTAAAATAGCCGTTAAATCAAATGACCGTCGTATCGATCCAATTGGTGCTTGTGTTGGTATGCGTGGTGCTCGAGTGCAAGCCGTATCAAACGAGTTAGGCGGCGAGCGTGTTGATATCGTGTTGTGGGATGATAATCCAGCGCAATATGTGATCAATGCCATGGCGCCAGCTGATGTTGCCTCTATCATTGTCGACGAAGACAATCATTCGATGGATATTGCTGTTGAAGCAGACAGTTTGGCACAAGCTATTGGTCGTAACGGCCAGAACGTACGTTTAGCGACTCAACTGACTGGTTGGGAACTGAACGTAATGACAGTTGAAGACATGAACAAAAAACACCAAGCCGAAAGCGCTAAGGTGATTGACTTGTTTGTGGCTTATCTAGATGTAGATCAAGATTTTGCAGCCGTATTGGCTGATGAGGGATTCACTTCGTTAGAAGAGATCGCTTATGTTCCAGAATCTGAGCTATTAGCAATAGAAGGTTTCGACGAAGGAATCGTTGAAGCATTACGTGAACGTGCAAAGGCCGCTATCTCTACAAGAGCATTAGCGTCTGAAGAAGCGTTAGATGGTGCAGAGCCAAGTGATGATTTATTAGCATTGGAAGGATTAGAAAGACATTTAGCTTATGTTCTAGCGAGCAAAGGCGTAGTGACTTTAGAAGACTTGGCCGAGCAAGGTATTGACGATTTAATTGATATTGAAGAATTAACAGAAGAAAAAGCAGGTGAGCTCATCATGGCTGCCCGCAATATCTGTTGGTTTGGCGAAGAAGCATAAGTCGATCAACAGGGGGATTTAATTGATGGCAGATACAAGTGTAGAAAAATTAGCAGCGGAAGTGGGAAAATCAGTTGATCGATTAATCGAACAATTCTCAGATGCTGGTATAAGCAAAAAACAACTCGATACTGTTTCAGAAAAAGAGAAGCAACAGCTTCTTGATTTTCTAAAAAAACAGCATGGTGCAGATTCAGTACCGACTAAAATGACATTGCAACGTAAAACCGTGTCTACGTTAAGTGTTGCAAGCACTGGCGGTCAGTCGAAAGACGTTAAAGTAGAAGTACGTAAGAAACGTACTTTTGTTAAGCGTGATGATGCAGAATTAGCCAAACAAGCTGAATTAGAAGCTCAAGCAAAAGCCAAAGCAGATGCTGAAGCTCAAGTAAGAGTGGAAGCTGAAGCAAAAGCAGCGGCAGAAGCGAAAGCTAATGCTGAAGCAAAGAAAAAAGCGGAAGCAGAAGCCAAATTGAAATCAGAAAAAGTAAAGTCTGAACCTAAAGTAACTAAAGTTGCTGACCCAGAAACTGCAGCAGCAAAAGCTGAAGCCGAGCGTTTAAAAGCGACTCAAGAAGCTGTGTTAACTCAGAAGCAAAAAGATGAAGCCGCCAAAGCAGCTGAAACAGCACGTCTACTTGCTGAAGTAAACTCAAAGCGTTGGGCTGAAGAAGAACGTCAACGTTTAGATGCAGAAAAGAACGGTGATCACCATATCACCACATCTAAAGTTGCTCGTGCAGCTGAAGACAGTTCTGATGCCGATGATGAAAAACGTGGTCGTCGTGCTCGCAACAAAAATGCCAACAAAAAACGTGGCGGAAAAGATGCGCGTGACGGTCGTGAAAAACACATGCGTAACCGCAGCACAGCACCAGAATCTATGGCGCACGGTTTTAATAAACCCGCTGCAGCAGTTAGTCGTGATGTACGCATCGGTGAAACCGTAACTGTATCTGAATTAGCGCATTTAATGGCAATCAAAGCCACTGTTATCATCAAGCAAATGATGAAAATGGGCTCTATGGTGACGATTAACCAAGTACTTGACCAAGAAACCGCTCAAATGGTTGCTGAAGAGTTAGGTCATAAGGTTGTGCTGATTCGTGAAAACGAGCTTGAGCATCAAGTACTAAAAGATCGCGATGACAACATCCAACTAGAGTCTCGTGCTCCTGTTGTGACTATCATGGGTCACGTTGACCATGGTAAGACGTCATTACTTGATTATATTCGTCGTGCGAAAGTTGCTGCTGGCGAAGCCGGTGGTATTACTCAGCATATTGGTGCATACCACGTTGAAACTGAAAACGGCATGATCACTTTCCTTGATACTCCTGGTCACGCGGCGTTTACGTCAATGCGTGCTCGTGGTGCTAAGGCGACTGATATTGTTATTTTGGTTGTTGCTGCCGATGATGGCGTAATGCCACAAACGATTGAAGCGATTCAACATGCTAAAGCGGGTAACGTACCGTTAATCGTAGCTGTTAACAAAATGGATAAGCCAGATGCTGATCCAGAGCGTGTTAAGAGTGAGCTGTCTCAACATGGCATCATGTCAGATGATTGGGGCGGAGATAACATGTTCGTTCACGTATCAGCCAAAACTGGTATGGGCGTTGACGAATTGTTAGAAGGTATCTTACTTCAATCTGAAGTATTAGAACTTAAAGCAGTACGTGATGGTATGGCTGCAGGTGTTGTTATTGAATCACAACTTGATAAAGGTCGTGGTCCTGTGGCAACTATCTTGGTTCAAGAAGGTACGTTACGCCAAGGTGATATCGTTTTATGTGGTTTAGAGTACGGTAAAATCCGTGCGATGAAAGACGAAAATGGTCATTCAATTACTGAAGCGGGTCCTTCTATTCCGGTTGAAATTTTAGGTCTCTCTGGTGTGCCTTCTGCGGGTGATGAAGCCACTGTTGTACGTGATGAACGTAAAGCTCGTGAAGTCGCTTTATATCGTCAAGGTAAATTCCGTGATGTTAAGTTAGCGCGTCAGCAGAAGTCTAAACTAGAAAACATGTTTGCCAACATGGAAGAAGGCGAAGTACAAGAGCTTAACATCGTACTTAAAGCTGATGTTCAAGGTTCTCTTGAAGCGATTTGCGAATCTTTAGCTAAACTGTCAACAGCTGAAGTTAAAGTGAACATTATTGCTCGCGGTGTTGGTGCATTAACCGAAACCGACGCAACATTAGCCGCTGCTTCAAATGCGATTCTTGTTGGTTTCAACGTCCGTGCTGATGCACAGGCTCGCAAAACCATAGATTCAGAAAGTGTCGATTTACGTTATTACAGCATCATCTACAACCTAATTGATGAAGTTCGTGCTGCAATGACAGGTATGTTAGCACCTGAGTTTAGACAAGAAATTATCGGCCTTGCAGAAGTTCGTGATGTATTTAAGTCTCCTAAAATCGGCGCTATTGCAGGTTGTATGGTTACCGAAGGTATCGTTAAACGTAGCGCACCAATTCGTGTATTACGTGACAACGTAGTTATCTTCGAAGGTGAACTTGAGTCTTTACGTCGCTTTAAAGATGATGCTCCTGAAGTGCGTAATGGCATGGAATGTGGTATCGGTGTTAAGAACTACAATGACGTCCGAGTGGGCGATCAAATTGAAGTGTTCGAAACAGTCGAAATTGCTCGCACCTTATAAGTACCAATGGAAGGGCGGCTTTAGCCGCCCTTTTTGATTGTAGACCTAACGATATGGCATATCATCATGGCAAAAGAATTTAGTCGTACACGTCGCATTGCGCAACAGCTCCAGCAAGAACTTGCTATGGTGTTGCAACGCGATATGAAAGATCCTCGCATTGGTTTCATTACCGTAAACGATGTCGACGTTTCACGTGATTTAAGTTATGCAAAAGTGTTTGTGACCTTCTTTGAAGAAGACACTGAACTTGTTCAACAAAAAATTGATGCACTCACTGTTGCTGCACCTTATGTTCGTACTTTGGTTGCTGGGCGTATGAAATTACGCGTCATGCCTGAATTACGCTTTATTTATGATAGCTCACTGGTAGAAGGCATGCGCATGTCTAACCTAGTAACCCAAGTCATTAATAAAGATAAAGCCAAGCAACAGCAATTTACTCCAGAAATCTCTGATAACAGCGAGTCTGTTGACGGTGAAAAGGAGCAAGATTAATGGCTCGTCGCCCTAAAGGTCGCTTCATCGACGGAATAGTATTACTCGATAAAGATACTGGCATGAGCTCTAACTTTGCTCTGCAAAGAGTTAAGCGCTTTTTTAATGCCAATAAAGCGGGCCACACAGGTGCTTTGGATCCGCTAGCAACAGGAATGTTGCCTATTTGTCTTGGAGAAGCGACTAAGTTCTCTCAGCATTTATTAGACTCGGATAAACGTTATCTGGTGACGGCTAAATTGGGTGAGCGCACTGATACGAGTGATTCAGATGGCGAAGTCGTTCAGACGCGTCCTGTTAATTTTACTCAAGCACAACTCGATGAGAAACTGGCCTTTTTTCGTGGCACAACACAACAAGTACCATCAATGTATTCGGCATTAAAATACCAAGGCCAGCCTTTGTATAAGTATGCACGTGAAGGCATTGAAGTACCTCGTGAATCTCGACCAATCACTGTTTTTGAGCTTAATTTTATCAAGCTTGAAGGTGATGAGTTAACCCTAGATATTCATTGTTCTAAAGGGACTTACATACGGACCATTATTGATGATTTAGGTGAAATGTTGGGATGTGGTGCACATGTTATTATGCTGCGTCGTACTCAAGTTGCCGAATATCCGTATGAAAAAATGGTCACCTTAGCGCAATTAGAAGCGCTACTTGAGCAAGCTCATAGAGATGACGTTGCGCCTCAAACTCTGATGGACCCATTATTATTACCAATGGACACCGCGGTCGCTAATTTCCCTGAAATTAACTTGCCAGAGGCGATGCTATATTACGTCATGCAAGGCCAGGCTATTCAGGCTGCTGGACTTAAGCCTGATGAATTAGTACGTATCACTATTGGTGATGAACGTCGGTTTGTTGGTATGGGCATCATGAATGATGATGGCTTATTAGCACCAAAGCGTTTGATTGTGATCCATGATAATGCTCCTGCAGAGTAATCAGTCGGAGTTGTTGTTTGCTTTTACTGATAAATAATCGAATTTATATTGCGGTTAACCATCAATCTGGTTAAAATGCTGCCCTCGCTCTGGCTGAGTTAGTGATCGGCTTGAGATACATTTACTTTTTTTGGAGATACACATGTCACTAAGTGCTGAAGCAAAAGCAAAAATTTTAGCTGATTTTGGTCGCGGCGAAAACGATACAGGTTCAACTGAAGTTCAAGTAGCTTTGTTAACTGCTCAAATTAACCACCTTCAAAGTCACTTTAAAGAGCACATCCATGATCACCACTCTCGTCGTGGTTTATTACGTATGGTTAGTGCACGCCGTAAGCTTTCTGCTTACTTAAAGCGTACTGACGTAGCACGTTACACTGCTATGATCCAGAAGTTAGGTTTACGTCGTTAATTCGACACTCGGCTTATTTTATTAGGCTGATTAAACCATAAAAAAGGAGGCTAATAGCTTCCTTTTTTATTGCCTAAAAATGCTTGTTTTTAGCCCATCCTTTCACTGACCAGTTCCCATAATCATTTGTGGTTGTTTTTTTAGTCATACTTTGATTGATCACATCTGTATCGATATTGTCATATCTACCGAAATAGCCTTTAAGGCTTGGATAAATAATGGCCGTAGATCATGACTACATTCAACAAGAGTTAATGGGCACTTAACCGCACTTTAATCACTCCAGAGCAACTTCATCTATGTTTTGTCTTTAGGATATTTTACTCAGCTTTAAGTCTTGAAATTATTAAGAACTGAAAGAAAAAAGAATTGTGGGTTGTAATCACCCTAAACTTGGGTAACAAATACCTCGCAAGTAGCCCTTTGCCCTACTAACTTAGTTGATTTCACTTAATAAGGGAAAAGGGGGCCTTTAACAGGATTATTAGCCGCTAAATGATACTTTGCCGCTTATGGGTAAGCCGCTGACGAGATAGGTTTACTGTGGCTTATACAGAGTGTTTAAGCATGAATGACTTTAGCTGTATTACTGATAATATATTTCTCTTCAAACTCCGCTAACGGCAGTGGTTGGCTAAAGTAAAAGCCTTGACCAATCTCACATTGATTTTCTTTTAGCCATTCAAGTTGTTGAATATTTTCAATACCTTCAGCAACAATTGTCAAATCAAGTTGACGACCCAACATTAAAATAGTCGATGCGATTGCACTATCTTCAGGAAGATCACTTACAAAGGCACGATCAATCTTCATTGTTGTTATTGGCAAGTGACGTAGATAGGATAATGACGAGTATCCTGTGCCAAAATCATCGACCGCAATACCAAAACCGGCAGATTTAAGCTGTTCTAATTTAGTCACTGCTTGTTCAACATCATTCATCAGCGATGTTTCAGTAATTTCAATTTCCAGTAATTCAGGACGTATCTGGTATCGAATTGCCAGTTGCTTGATGTCGGGTACTAAACTGGCATCAGCGAATTGCTGCGATGCCACGTTCACCGCAATAGGGATCTCATAATTGTATTTACGTTGCCATTCTCGGATCACTTTGCAGCTTTGCTCGATAACCCAACGGCCAATTGGGATAATAATTCCGGTTTCTTCGGCCACAGGGATAAATGACATCGGGCTTATCAATTGACCGTCTTTTTGCCAACGGATAAGGGCTTCACATCCGACGACTTTGTTGGTTTTTAAATCAAATTTAGGTTGAAAATATAATAAGAATTCGTTGTTTTTCAATGCGTCATGTAATGAGGCTTCTGTGCGAAGTCTTATTGCCGCACGTTCAGTCATTTGTTGCTTGAAAAATGACCACTGATTAGAGCCAGCCGCTTTAGCGCTGTACATGGCGATATCGGCATGACGAATTAGGTCTTCCGCAGTGATACCGTCCTCGGGATATATAGAGATACCTATCGATGCCGCGGGATGAATTGCGTGCTCATTAAGCTGGATTGGAGTATTTAATTGAGCGAGTAATTTATCAACAAAGTCTGCCGCTTGTGAAGGTGTTTGGATCTCATCGGCTAAGATAACAAATTCATCACCGCCAAGACGAGCCACGCTGCCTCTGTCACCCACCACTCGTTCTAATATACGCGCAATACGCGCCAGAAACTGATCACCTATGGCATGGCCTAAGGAGTCATTAATATTTTTAAAGCGATCCAAGTCAATGAAGAGTAGAGCAAAATTTCGTTTGTGGACTCGAGAGCGTTGAATGGTGACATTCAATGTCTCTAATAATAAGGTCCTGTTAGGTAAGCCCGTTAATGGATCTCGGGTTGCCATTTTGCGCAGCTTATTTTGAGTTTGACTGAACTGCAATAATATTTGATTAAACTTACTGGTCACCAGTCCTAACTCATCATCTTTATGAGCTTTTGACATAGGTAACAGGTTTTCGTCAGGATAATCAGGATCAATTTTGTCAATTGCTTCGCTAATCCGAGCAATCGGTTGAGTGAGAAAACGATGAAACACTACGGTCAATACTAATGTGAGTAATAATGCTCGAGCTAATGTTGCGATAAGTCCAAGTTGTAATTGATTAAACAGTTTCGTGGTCAGCTTTTGGGTATCGTAAAAAATCGTCAGGGTGCCAATAAGCTGTTGTTGTTTGTTTCCTTCAAAATAGAAAGGACGATACAGTGGACGGGCGATTTCTTTTAGATCCCCAAACAGACGATTACTTAAGGAAACATAAGCTTTTGAGGACTCTCCGGTTTCATTTACCTCAGACACAAACAATGAACCATCATCGAGCTCGATGACTGCAGAGCCAACATTATCGACTTTTATAATGCCTTCTAGGGTTTGACTGGCAAGTTTATCATCTAACGACCATACCGCGTTGGTAGTGGTTTGTTCGACGGAATTGAGCAGCTCTTGTTGTGCCGCGGTAAGCTGTTGTTTAGCGGTAACAACGACGAGTGCTATTTCGATGATAAAAATAGCAACAGCAAAAAACAAAGCAGTAAAAACTACTAAGTTAGTTTGTTTCCATGTGAGAGACTTAAAACGAGCCGTCATGTATTATTCCATGTCATCTAAGTGACTTTTCACGTTAAATTTGCAGTTTAACAGCCTAAAACTACAAGAATTTATACTCAATATAAATTAAATCGCCAATAGGGCGAATTAATTAGTTAACTTTCACAAAAAATAATAATACTAATTACTACGACTTTAGTTAAATTCATCTCTCTTGTCATTAATAATCAAGCCAAATAGTGAACCTCATGTCATTTAATCGGAGTAAACTCGCTCATCACTGTCAAAATCGTTTGTTAATGCTGTGATCTCATCTAGGAAAATGATTATTTAAAACATTTTCTCATTCTGTATCGCGCGTCTATTTAACTATTCGGTGTAATTGAAGTATACTTGTGCGCGTAATTAAAGGTCATTAAATTAAGGAATGGGTCACGTGAATCCAATTGTAAAGAGTTTTGAGTATGGTCAACATACAGTCACCTTAGAAACAGGTGTTATTGCACGTCAAGCAGATGCTGCAGTTTTAGCAAGCATGGGCGATACCACAGTATTAGTTACTGTAGTTGGTAAAAAAGTAGCGGATTTAAGCCGTGACTTCTTCCCGCTAACTGTTAACTATCAAGAAAAAACCTATGCTGCAGGTAAAATCCCTGGTGGTTTCTTCAAGCGTGAAGGTCGTCCTTCAGAAGATGAAACTCTGATTGCACGCCTTATTGACCGTCCTATTCGTCCTTTATTCCCTAACGGTTTTAAAAACGAAGTTCAAGTTATCATCACTGTGGTGTCTGTTGACCCACAAATTGAGCCAGACATTGTTTCAATGATCGGTACCTCTGCAGCATTAGCTATTTCTGGTATTCCTTTCAGCGGTCCACTAGGTGCGGCGCGTGTTGGTTATATCAACGATGAATATGTCCTTAACCCAACGGTTGATCAGCTTGCAACAAGCTCATTAAACTTAGTCGTTGCGGGTACTAAAGCTGCTGTACTGATGGTTGAATCTGAAGCGAAAGCGCTTGCAGAAGAAATTATGCTAGGTGCGGTGACTTATGGTCATGACCAACAACAAGTCGTTGTTGATGCTATTGCTGAGTTCAAAGCAGAAGCTGGCAAGCCAACATGGGATTGGACTGCACCAGTTCAAGATCAAGTGTTAGTTGCTAAAATCAAAGAGCTTGCAGAAGCTGGCATGACAGAAGCTTATCAAATCGAAGTTAAGCAAGATCGTTATGTACAAGTTGGCATCGTTAAAGCGGCTGCCAAAGCGGCATTAGTGGCTGAAAACCCAGATGTTGATACTCGCGAAGTAGACAATCTACTTGGCAGTCTAGAGAAAAATGTTGTTCGCGGACGTATTATCAGTGGCAAGCCACGTATCGATGGTCGTGAACCAGATATGATTCGCGCATTGAGTGTTTTAGCCGGTGTACTTCCACGTACTCACGGTAGTTCATTATTTACTCGTGGTGAAACTCAAGCTTTAGTTACCTGTACTCTAGGTACTGAACGTGATGCACAAAAGATTGATAGCATCATGGGTGAGCGTACTAATCGCTTTATGCTTCATTATAACTTCCCTCCGTATTCTGTTGGTGAAACAGGTATGGTTGGCTCACCTAAGCGCCGCGAAATTGGCCATGGTAAGTTAGCATGGCGCGGTATGAATGCCGTTATGCCTTCTGCTGAAGAATTCCCATACAGCATTCGTGTTGTATCTGAAATTACTGAATCTAACGGTTCAAGCTCAATGGCTTCTGTATGTGGTACTTCATTAGCATTAATGGATGCCGGTGTACCGATTAAATCATCTGTTGCTGGTATTGCGATGGGTCTTGTTAAAGAAGGCGACGATTTTGTTGTACTTTCTGACATCTTAGGTGATGAAGATCACTTAGGTGATATGGACTTTAAAGTAGCCGGTACTCGTGATGGTATTACTGCATTGCAGATGGATATCAAAATCGAAGGTATCACTAAAGAGATCATGGATATTGCACTGCAACAAGCTTATGGCGCACGTGTTCATATCCTAAACGTAATGGATCAAGCTATTGGTTCACATCGTGACGATATTTCTGCTCACGCTCCACGTATCACCACAATCAAGATCAACCCAGAGAAGATCCGTGATGTGATTGGTAAAGGCGGCGCAGTAATTCGTGCTCTAACTGAAGAGACTGGCACAACTATTGAACTTGATGACAATGGTACTGTGAAAATTGCCTCTTCAAATGGCGAAGCTACCAAAGAAGCGATTCGTCGTATTGAAGAAATCACTGCCGAAGTTGAAGTGGGTCGTATCTATAACGGTAAAGTTATCCGTATCGTAGATTTCGGTGCATTTGTTAACATTCTACCTGGCAAAGATGGTTTAGTGCATATTTCACAAATCAGTGATGAGCGTGTTGCTAACGTATCTGATCACCTAGAGATGAACCAAGAAGTTGCTGTTAAGGTAATGGAAGTGGATCGTCAAGGTCGCGTAAGACTGTCAATTAAAGAAGCTCAAGCAAAAGAAACTGCTGAGTAATTTTTTAAAGTTTAACGACAAAAAAGGAGACCATTTGGTCTCCTTTTTTTATCTATCGAAAAATAATCGTTAATGCACATGGCTCTTAGATTGCCAGATTGCTATGATGTTGAATATTAATAGAACCTGATAAGGTAAAGCGGATGGAATGTAAGCTACGCACCACAATCGTTGCCGTTGTTGTTGGTGCAAGTATGATGTTGTCAGGTTGTGCTGCAACGTTAGGTTCAAATGATGATACTGCAGGGCAGATGATTGTTGCTCCTGTCATGCCAGACTATAAGTTAGAAGTGACGCTGGCAAAGCTAAATGAAATTTTGGCTACCATGGAATTAACTGACGAACAGCGTGCACGTTTTCATTATGATCGCGGCGTCATATATGACAGTGTAGGACTGCGTTTACTGGGTCGAATTGATTTCCATCAAGCATTAAAGTTGCAACCCGATTTAGCGGATGCATATAATTTCTTGGGTATTTATTATACTCAAGAAGGTGAGTTTGACAGTGCCTATGAAGCATTTGATGGGGTACTGGAACTGTCACCAAACTATGATTATGCCTTCTTAAATCGTGGCATCGCGTTATATTATGGCGAGCGTTACCAATTAGCTGTGAGTGACATGCAAGCGTTTTATGATCGAGACCCTACTGATGGTTATCGTGTACTTTGGCTCTATTTGATGGCTTCAGAGGTCGATAAAAATAACGCGTTAATCGATTTAGCGACGCAACGAAAACAATTAAATAATCAACAATGGTCAAGTGTGTTGGTTGATTTTTACTTAGGTAAAATGAGTCAAGAGCAAGTATTTTCAGCGGCGAAAGTGGGCTTGTCTCAACCAAAAGAATATGCAGAGCGTTTATGTGAAGCGTATTTTTACTTAGCTAAGCATGCTGCTGCAAATGGCCAATATCAGCAAGCTGCTAATTTTTATCGGTTAACCTTAGCGACCAACATTTATGATTTTGTTGAACATCGTTATGCCAGAATTGAATTAGCTAAAATGAAAAATATAATACTACAGTCTTCCGAATTATCCTCGAAAAGCTAAAAAACACTTTGCCTAGCCAATTCTGCCGATAGGCGCTATAATTTGCGCCTTTTTTAGCGGCTAGTGCAAGGTTAACATGTCAGGCAATAAAGTTGAGGTCGACAAGCGTCGTACCTTCGCCATCATTTCGCACCCCGATGCGGGTAAAACCACCATCACCGAAAAAGTACTTTTATTCGGAAATGCCTTACAAAAGGCTGGAACGGTAAAAGGCAAAAAGTCTGGTCAACATGCTAAATCTGACTGGATGGAAATGGAAAAAGATCGTGGTATTTCTATTACCACCTCTGTTATGCAGTTTCCTTACGGTGGCGCACTAATCAATTTACTTGATACACCTGGTCACGAAGACTTTTCTGAAGATACTTATCGTACCCTGACTGCGGTCGACTCGTGTTTAATGGTGATTGACTCCGCTAAAGGTGTTGAAGATCGAACCATTAAATTAATGGAAGTGACCCGTTTACGCGATACGCCTATTGTGACGTTCATGAATAAATGTGACCGTGATATTCGCGATCCTATAGAGTTAATGGATGAAGTTGAAGCGATTTTAAAGATAGCTTGTGCCCCTATTACTTGGCCGATTGGCTCAGGTAAAGAGTTCAAAGGTGTATATCACATTTTACGTGATGAAGTTATTTTATACCAAAGTGGTATGGGTCATACCATTCAAGAAGAACGTATTATTAAAGGATTGCACAATCCTGAGCTTGATAATGTACTGGGCTCTTATGCGTCTGAAATTCGTGATGAAATGGAGCTGGTTGCTGGTGCTTCACATGAATTTGATCAGCAAGCCTTTCTTAAAGGTGAGCTGACCCCTGTTTACTTTGGTACAGCCTTAGGTAACTTCGGTGTCGATCATATTCTAGACGGTATCGTCGAGTGGGCACCTAAACCGTTACCGCGTGAAAGTGATGCACGCAACGTGACGCCTGATGAAGAAAAGTTCTCAGGATTTATCTTCAAAATTCAAGCCAACATGGACCCTAAACACCGTGACCGCGTTGCTTTTATGCGTGTTTGCTCGGGTCGGTATGAGCAAGGCATGAAAATGCACCACGTTCGCATTGGTAAAGATGTTAATGTCAGTGATGCATTAACCTTTATGGCAGGGGATCGTGCCCGTGCTGAAGCGGCATATCCTGGTGATATTATTGGATTGCATAATCACGGCACCATGCGTATTGGTGATACCTTTACCCAAGGCGAAAAGTTTCGCTTTACGGGTGTACCTAACTTTGCTCCAGAAATGTTCCGCCGTATTCGTTTAAAAGATCCACTGAAACAAAAGCAGCTCCTCAAAGGACTAGTGCAATTATCTGAAGAAGGCGCTGTGCAGGTCTTTAGACCTCTAGACTCTAACGATTTAATTGTTGGAGCGGTTGGTGTGCTGCAGTTTGAAGTGGTTGTTGGACGCTTAAAAAGTGAATACAACGTCGAAGCCATTTACGAAGGTATCAGTGTGAGTACTGCTCGCTGGGTGTATTGCAACGATGAGCGTAAACTAGAAGAGTTTCGTCGTAAGTGTAGTCAGAATTTAGCCCTTGATGGTGGTGATAATCTTACCTATATTGCGCCTACTATGGTGAATTTAAACCTATCAATGGAACGTTATCCTGATATTGAGTTTGCCAAAACTCGAGAGCATTAATTGTTATAGTAAATGTTTCATGTATGTTAATAAAAGGTGGCTTTGCCGCCTTTTTTATTACTATTTTTAAGTAGATATTTGACTGAGCAAAGCTGTTTTTAAGCTTTTATTGGTAACATCTTGGCAAAATTGCATCTTATGAAACGCTGAGATGACGTTGACACAGAAAAATAAATTCAGTTGTGCACCAAGGATGAGCGATCATGGGAGTGGCATGTCAATATATGAGTCTATTGTCACTTAACATGATATCCGTAATTAATATCAGTAATAGCAGAGCGTGATCTTATGATTGATACCCATGCACATCTCGACATGGCAGAGTTTGATAATGATAGAACACAATTATTTGATGCTATGCATGAAAGTGGTATTACTTCGGTTATTTTACCGGGAGTATCAGCAGAAAAGTGGCCGCAGCAAATTCATATTGCAGATAAATTTGATTGTTATTTTTCGCTTGGAATTCATCCTTGGTTTGTCCCAGATGACATTGATGCAGCGATAATGAAGCTTGATGCAATGTTACAGCAATATAGCAATAATAAGCGTTTGGTGGCGATTGGAGAGTGTGGCCTAGATAAATTGCATCACTGGTCAGATAACCAATTGTTGTTACTTGAAAAACAATTATTACTGGCACAAAATTATCAATTGCCTGTCATTTTACATGCCGTGAAAGCGCATCAACAATTATTGACAATGTTAGCGCGTTTTAAATTGATAAAGGGTGGTGTGGTGCATGGTTTTTATGGCAACACTGATATAGCCAAACGCTATGTTTCGCTCGGTTTTAAATTAGGTGTTGGTGCTTTAATACTCAATCCTAGTGCGAAAAAGCTTCGTGAAACAGTGGTTAATTTACCCCTAGAACACTTTTTATTAGAAACAGATTCACCTAGCATGCCTCCGTTTGATCAACCTAAATCACGAAATACTCCCCTTATATTGCCTCGAATTGTGTCCGAAATCGCATTTTTAAAGAAAAAAACCACTGTCTGTATATTAGAACAGTTGAATAAAAATGCTTTGCAACTGTTTGAGCTTTAATTGTTTTTTTATGAACACAACATTATTAATTGTTTTTAATGTCGTAAGGGTTTGAAATTAAAGTTTAAAAACTTGATCAAAACGACGCTTTTCGTTTCACGCTCAGTTATAATCGTCAGCGGAAATTAGGTGAGTTAACAACATTCAAAAAAACTGTTAACAAAAGGGTGATGATTAATGGATATAATAATGAGTTTAGTAGGGGTGGTCACCTTACTATTGATAGGTTTTGCACTATCAAATAATAGAAAAGCAATTAATGTTCGTACTGTTGGTGGTGCTTTAGCTATTCAAGCATTCTTCGCAGGTTTTGTTTTATATGTTCCAGTCGGTAAAGATATTCTGAAAGGTGTTTCAGATGCGGTATCAAGTGTGATTAGTTATGCACAAGCCGGTACTAGCTTCTTATTTGGTGATTTAGCTAACTTTAAAGTTGGTTTTATTTTTGCTATCAACGTATTACCTGTCATTATTTTCTTCTCTTCTCTAATTGCAGTGCTTTACTATTTAGGCATTATGCAGTGGGTTATCCGTATTATCGGTGGCGCTTTACAAAAAGCACTCGGTACTAGCCGCACTGAATCAATGTCAGCAACAGCGAACATTTTCGTTGGTCAAACTGAAGCACCATTAGTTGTGCGTCCGTTTATTGCGACAATGACACAATCTGAATTATTCGCCATCATGGTGGGCGGTCTAGCTTCTATTGCAGGTTCTGTATTAGCTGGTTACGCGCAAATGGGTGTTCCAATTGCATATTTAGTTGCTGCATCATTCATGGCTGCTCCTGGTGGTCTGTTAATGGCTAAATTGATGCACCCAGAAACAGAAGCTGCTATCAACGAAATGGACGATTTACCAGATGATCCTGATAAGCCAGCAAACGTGTTAGATGCTGCTGCTTCAGGCGCTGCATCAGGTATGCATTTAGCATTAAACGTTGGTGCTATGTTGATCGCATTCGTTGGGTTAATCGCCATGATCAACGGTATCATCGGTGGTGTAACGGGTTGGTTCGGTTTAGAGGGTATTACTCTTGAACTCATCCTTGGTTATATCTTTATGCCTTTAGCATTCTTAATCGGTGTACCTTGGAATGAAGCGCTTGTTGCTGGTTCTTTCATCGGTCAAAAGATTGTTGTTAACGAATTTGTTGCTTACTTAAATTTTGCTCCGTATCTACTTGATGCTTCAGCAGAAGGTTTCAAAGTTGTAGCAGAAACTGGTGTAATGATGTCTGACCGCACTAAAGCGATTATCTCTTTCGCCCTATGTGGTTTTGCTAACTTATCTTCAATTGCAATTTTACTTGGTGGTTTAGGTGCTATGGCTCCTTCACGTCGCCATGACCTTGCTAAATTAGGTATCCGTGCTGTTATCGCTGGTTCATTAGCTAACTTAATGAGCGCGACATTAGCCGGTTTATTCTTAGCTATCTAAGAGTAAGTCCAGGGGGAATACCCCAATAACTGGGTCTTTAGCTTAATCCATATTAGAGACCCAGTTTATAATAAAGTTGTTATTGATTTTGTGTTAATCCACCGTTTCCCAATACGAAGTTATGCCGTTTTATTGATTGCGAAAGAGGATGTATTAAATCCTCTAGTCAAAATTAAAATGTCAAATTGTGAATAGAGTGTAGACAAATAGTCGCGACATTGTTCACAAAAAAGAATTTTGTATTCGTTTTTTATCGATTAAATATTGAGATTAATATCAGTAACGGTAAAATGCGAATGATTAAAAAGAAGTGCTATCCACGAAGATAGTTTAATAATATACATGGGGTTGATGATGAAAAATGTAAAAATGTTAGCTTTAGCCGGTGCAACAGTTGCTGCTATTTCTGGTAATGCTTTTGCTGCAGACCGCAGCGATCTTCACGGTACTGATTACAAGTGGATGCAGTTTAACGCTATGTACTCTATCGGTGAAAAGCCAGATAACCCAGCTTCAGGTGATCAACATAACTACCTAGAAATGGAGTTTGGTGGTCGTTCTGGTGTTGTAGATTTATACGGTTATGTTGATGTATTCAACTTAGCTAATGAAACGTCTGACAATGGTGACAAGAACCCAGGTTCTGGCACTAGCAAATTGTTTATGAAGTTTGCTCCACGTTTCTCTATCGATGCTATTACAGGTAAAGATTTATCTTTTGGCCCAATCCAAGAAGTATATTTCTCTACTTTGTTTAACTGGGATGGTCTTAACGGCGAAGGCGTTAACTCTACATTCTGGGGTGTTGGTGCTGACGTAAATGTACCTTGGTTAGGCAAAACTGGTATGAACCTTTACGGTTTCTACGACATGAATGCTAAAGAGTGGAACGGATATCAGTTCTCAGCTAACTGGTTCAAACCTTTCTACTTCTTTGATAACAAGAGCTTCTTGTCATTCCAAGGTTATGTTGATTATCAATTTGGTGCAGACGCAGTTGACGACATGTTCGTTCCTAAGACTTCAAGCGGTGGTAACATCTTCTTTGGTCTATACTGGCACTCAGATCGTTACGCTCTTGGTTATGGCTTAAAAGGCTTCAAAGACGTATACCTACTTGAAGATGAAGGCGGAATCGTTGGCCTAGAATCTACAGGTTGGTCACATTACCTAACAGCAACTTACAAGTTCTAAGATAGGTATAGTGCATGTTAGAGTCGCATTTGCGGCTCTAACTTTTCCACTATAAGACAGCCGCGAATTTTTATTTAAAACTATTAAGTTAACAATATTTTTATATAAAGGTTTGTACTCTACAAAGTTGTATCTTTACGCGCTAAAATGGATTTTTCGCGGAATTGTTGAAACAAATGTCTTTGTTTTTTCTTTTCCGGTCTTCAAGGATTCAAGTCGTGGTACTCGTTATCAGATTGAATACTTAGGTTAGTAAATATTATCTAGATTTACTGGCAACACTGAAGGCCCGGCCATAATAATAATCATATGCCCATTCTATAGTGTTGCCTGAAAAAAATTATCGACTTTGATTTTTCGTTTCGGAGAGCAATTATGACTGATTTAAAAAAAGCAGCGTTACGCGGTATTTCATTAATGGATTTAACCACATTAAATGACGATGATACCGATCAAAAAGTGATCGACTTATGCCATAAAGCGAAGTCTGCTGCTGGTAATACAGCTGCGATTTGTATTTATCCTCGCTTTATTCCTATTGCACGTAAAACCCTTAATGAGCTTGATTGTGAAGACATTAAGATTGCGACTGTGACTAACTTCCCACACGGTAATGATGATATCGCTATCGCTGTATTAGAAACTCGTGCTGCCGTTGCTTATGGTGCCGATGAGGTTGATGTTGTCTTTCCATACCGTGCATTAATGGAAGGTAATGAGACTGTTGGCTTTGAACTGGTTAAAGCGTGTAAAGAAGAGTGTGGTGACGATGTATTGTTGAAAGTCATTATCGAATCTGGTGAGTTAAAAGATCCTGCTCTTATTCGTAAAGCTTCTGAATTATCAATTGATGCTGGCGCTAACTTTATTAAAACATCAACCGGTAAAGTGGCGGTTAATGCCACTCTTGAAGCGGCTGAAATTATGTTGACCGTGATTAGCGAAAAAGATCGTCAAGTTGGTTTTAAGCCTGCTGGCGGCGTGCGTGATGCGGCTCAAACAGCAGAGTTTTTAGATCTGGCTGAACGTATTTTGGGTGCTGATTGGGTTAGTCCACAGACTTTCCGCTTTGGTGCTTCTAGCTTATTAAATAGCTTGCTGCATACATTAGAGCTAACTGAAGCACCGAAACCGACTTCAGGTTACTAATTGGCATAATGTATTAACAGCCACTTTGCATAACGAATCATCGTTATGCAAAGCGTCATCATTGAATGACATTCTTGATATTAATGGCGATCCTAAAGGTGTTGGATTGCCTCATGGGGACTCTATATGTTTCTTGCTCAAGAGATTATCCGTAAAAAACGTAACGGTGATGCATTAAGCACTGCCGAGATTCAATTTTTTGTAGATGGCATCACTCATAACACTGTTTCTGAAGGGCAAATTGCCGCATTTGGTATGGCTGTGTATTTCAAAGATATGAATATGGATGAGCGAATTGCCTTAACGATTGCAATGCGTGATTCCGGCACTGTATTAAATTGGGATTCACTCGGCCTCAATGGCCCTATTATTGATAAGCACAGCACTGGTGGTGTAGGCGATGTCATCAGCCTAATGCTTGGCCCTATGGCTGCGGCATGTGGTGGTTATGTACCAATGATTTCTGGCCGTGGCTTAGGCCATACTGGTGGAACGTTAGATAAATTTGATGCTATTCCTGGTTATCAAACTGAACCTTCAAGTGAATTATTCCGCAAAGTCGTTAAAGACGCTGGTGTAGCCATTATTGGTCAAACTGGTGATCTAGTCCCTGCCGATAAACGTTTTTATTCAATTCGCGATAATACCGCAACGGTTGAGTCAATCTCACTTATTACCGCATCTATTTTGTCTAAAAAATTAGCCGCAGGACTAGACGCTCTCGCAATGGATGTCAAAGTGGGCAGCGGGGCATTTATGCCTACCTATGAAGCATCTGAAGAATTAGCCCGCAGTATTACTGCCGTTGCTAATGGCGCAGGTACCAAAACAACGGCATTGTTAACTGACATGAATCAAGTTTTGGCATCATGTGCTGGTAATGCTGTTGAGGTGCGTGAAGCGATAAACTTTTTAACGGGTCAATATCGTAATCCTCGTTTATATGCTGTCACCATGGGATTATGTGCCGAAATGCTCATTTTGGGTGGTATTGCACAGAATGAAGCGGAAGCGCGTAATAAGCTAAATGCTGTATTAGATAATGGTAAAGCAGCTGAAGCTTTTGCTAAAATGGTATCTGGTTTAGGTGGCCCAACCGATTTTGTTGAGGCATATGATAAGTATCTACCTCATGCGAAAATCATTCGCCCTGTGTATGCCAATACATCAGGTTTTGCATACCAAATGGATACCCGAGAACTTGGTTTAGCCGTCGTCACCTTAGGTGGTGGACGTCGCAAACCTGGTGATGCACTCGATTACAGTGTTGGATTAACCCAAGTATGTGCATTGGGTCAGGAAGTTAACAAAGATGTACCGTTAGCGATGATCCATGCTCAATCTGAAGATGCTTTCGCCGAAGCTGCCGCAGCTGTCCAACAAGCCATTATTATTGGCGACAGTGCGCCACAGAAGACGCCTGAAATATATCGTTATATTCGCGCTTCAGATTTATAAGGAAACACATAATGAAACGTACTTTTATTTTAATGCTCGACTCTTTTGGTGTCGGTGCCGCAACTGATGCCGATAAGTTCGGCGATCTTGGTTCTGATACCTTTGGTCACATCGCGCAAGCTTGTGCTGATGGCAAAGCGGATATCGGCCGTCAAGGTCCATTGAAGTTACCTAATCTTGCTCGCTTTGGCCTAGGCCATGCTGGTTTTGAAAGTACTGGTAAATTTGCTGCTGGATTTGCTGATAACGTCGAAATCATCGGTGCTTATGGCCATGCTGACGAATTAAGCTCGGGCAAAGACACGCCAAGCGGTCACTGGGAAATGGCAGGGGTTCCTGTTCTTTATGAGTGGGGTTATTTTAGTGATTTAACCAACTCATTTCCTAAAGAACTCACTGATAAAATTCTTCAACGCGCTGGTTTAGATGGGTTCTTAGGCAATTGCCACGCCTCGGGGACTCAAATTCTTGAAGAGTTAGGCTTAGAGCACATGAAAACAGGCAAGCCTATTTTCTACACCTCTGCGGACTCTGTATTCCAAATAGCGTGTCATGAAGAAAGTTTTGGCTTAGAAAATTTATATAACTTGTGCAAAATAGCCCGTGAAGAGTTAGAACCTTATAATATTGGCCGTGTGATCGCCCGTCCATTTATTGGTACTAGTGCTGCTGATTTTGCCCGTACCGGTAATCGTCATGATTATGCCGTATTACCTCCAGCACCGACCGTATTAGATAAGTTGAAAGATGCCGGTGGTGAAGTGGTTAGTATTGGTAAGATTTCTGATATCTATGCTCATAGTGGTATTACGCAGCAATTTAAAGCGACCGGACTTGAAGAGTTATTCGATGAAACCTTAGCACAAATTAAACGTGCTGGTGATAACACTATAGTGTTTACTAACTTTGTTGATTTTGACTCTCATTATGGTCACCGTCGCGATACCGCTGGTTATGCTAAAGCTCTTGAATACTTTGATTCACGTTTACCTGAACTCTTGGCTATTCTACAACCTGAAGATTTAGTCGTGTTCACCGCTGATCATGGTTGTGATCCTACTTGGGTTGGCACTGAGCATACTCGTGAGCGTGTTCCTGTTCTTGCCTATGGCGCCGGTTTATCTGCCGGTTCACTAGGTCGTCGTCAATCTTTTGCCGATATCGGTCAATCTATTGCGAGTTATTTCAAGCTAGAACCGATGGATTATGGTAAATCTTTTATTAATTAGTCACATTTTCAAACGACGGTTCTATATAAAGGTTAATGGTTTTGCTAAACTACAAACAAGATTAAGCAACACAAAATAAAATAGAAACATAGGGGTTATAAACATGGCTACACCACATATTAATGCTGTAGAAGGTGCTTTTGCTGAAACGGTACTTTTTCCTGGCGATCCATTGCGTGCAAAATACATAGCTGAAACATTTTTAGAAAATGTTGAGCAAGTGACTGATGTGCGTAATATGCTCGGTTTTACCGGTACATATAAAGGTAAGCGTATTTCTGTTATGGGTTCAGGTATGGGTATCCCATCTTGTTCAATCTATGCGCACGAACTTATCAAAGACTACGGGGTTAAGAACTTAATCCGTGTAGGTACTTGTGGCGCAATCAGCACTGACGTAAAAGTACGCGATGTGATTATCGGTATGGGTGCATGTACTGATTCTAAAGTGAACCGTTTACGTTTCAAAGATAACGATTTTGCTGCCATTGCAGATTACAGCTTACTCAGTGCAGTTGTTGATTCAGCTAAAGCGCACGGCACTAAAATCCGTGTTGGTAACGTTTTCTCTGCCGACCTATTTTATACTCCAGATCCTCAAATGTTTGATGTTATGGAAAAAATGGGCATTCTAGGTGTCGAAATGGAAGCCGCTGGTTTATATGGTGTTGCACATGAATTAGGTGCTAAAGCCTTGTGTGTTGTTACTGTATCTGACCACATCCGTACTGGTGAAAAAACCACATCTGATGAACGTCAAACCACATTCAGCGACATGATTATTATGACCTTAGATGCAGCATTAACGCTATAATCAAACGTTATAAATGAAAATGGGCACTCATTAGAGTGCCCATTTTTTATGTCTGTAATTTTATTCTCTACGTTTTAGGTTCTTGTGGGCCACTTTTAGGCTCGTCAGCGTTTACCAAGGCGATCTTCTTAGGCTTTTTACGCAACTTAGCTTGGGTCTTACGTCGATCAAAATCGGCACGCTTAAATGATAATGCTCGCGATAATAGCAAACCAATAAAACCAGCAACAATCAACATCATCTGTTGTAATTGCATGTTTTGTTCATGCAATATTTTGATTTCGTCAAAAAAGATATCAAGATTCAAACGTACTTCAACATAGCCTAAATTGTTTTCATCCTGGATGACATTTTCAATTAACGGAGGATATGGTTTTAATAAGCCTTTTAATATTTCTGAATCAGCTTCTAGTTTTTCATAAGAGACGCTCTGGGCGAAGGCCAATCTGACGCCTTGAGAATTATAGATATTGACCGACATGACTTTAGGATCAGCAGCCAGCGCAGAGGCAAGCCATTGAAGCTGCTCATCATTTTGCAAATACATTGCAGGAGCTGCACCATTAGCCGCTTGTTGTGCTAATAGTCTTGCCATTACTTTTGTCTGCGAATTTAGTAATTTTTGACCATTACGTAAACTCGATTGCCACAAATAGATTAGGCCGAAGATCAGCACTATTGCCACGATAATTTGCACAATCCTGCTGATTTTTTGTCTTTTCTTAAGACCTTTAACAAAAATCACTTTAATCCTCAGGGTTTTTTCTATTTAATTGGGGGCTGTTTTGGATGCATTATTTGTCTAACAAGCACTCAGTACCAATCCAATTACAGAGAATTATCAAAAAGCTATACTAATCGAAAAATTTGTCAGTAGATAGTCGTAACATTCTAAGAGGCCGTATTGATGCTGGAAAAATGTGATAACGCTTTATTAAACTTTTTATTTTCAGATACTTGTGACACATACCAACATCTAGGTAGTGTGTTATATCGCTATCAAGAGTCAGAATATTTATTGAGCTTGCAAGCTCATTTACCTTACCGTTGCCGAGTTATTTTTAATGGCGAATGCTCAAGTGAGATTGAGTCATGGCTCTCTTCAATATCAACCGATGCTCATGTCGCTAAGCTTGTGAGACAGAATGATTTATTTGGCTTTGAACTAGCAACTCAGACCGTGGATGAGCAATGGATAGCATCTTTTCCACGTAACATTCCAGCTGAAATTGTGCTTATTCAACAACCGCTAGCACGTCTAAATCAACCTGGATTGCTCGTCATGGATATGGACTCCACAGCCATTGAAATTGAGTGTATTGACGAGCTGGCTGCCATGGCTGGTGTTGGCGACGAAGTGGCAAAAGTAACCGCAAGTGCAATGCGTGGAGAGTTAGATTTTGAGCAGTCTTTAAGGCTGCGAGTGAGCAAACTTGCCGGGGCTGATGCGGCGATTATTCAGCAGTTATGTGATACCTTGCCTTTAATGCCCGGTCTTGAAACCATGCTAGCCGAGTTAAAAGCGCATCAATGGAAACTGGTGGTTGCTTCCGGTGGTTTTACACCTTTTGTTGGCCACTTAAAGCAGTTACTTAATCTTGATGCTGCCTTTGCCAATGAGCTGGTTATTGTTAATGGCAAGCTAACCGGTGAAGTCACTGGTGATGTTGTTGATGCGCAATATAAAGCTAATGTGGTGAGTCAATGTGCACAACAATGGACTATCGCATCAGGCCAGCGAGTGGCTATTGGTGATGGTGCTAATGATATCCCAATGATTCAGGCCGCAGACTTGGGGATAGCATTTCATGCAAAGCCTAAGTTAATTGAAGCCGCAGATGCATCAATACAAAATATCGACTTACGAGCATTGGTTTTTTGTTTACAGCTTTAACGATTGGCGCTTACCGACTAAATATAGAATTATTACTCTATTCTAGTTGTGTTTCACTGCAGTAATGTTAGTTTTATAATCAATATTACTAACATAACTGCTTATTTTGACAATAGATATCCTCCAAGACTCATTATTCATTCCATATCGTGATGGCCAATTGCATTTGCGTCATATTCGCCCTCCGTCGCCGACGGCATTAGGTATCCCTATCTTGATGTTGCATGGGGCTATGTCTAACGGGAAAGTATTTTACAGTGAAAAAGGTCGTGGGTTAGGCTGTTTTTTGGCAGCTGCTGGCTTTGATGTTTATGTAATGGATACCGCTGGTCGAGGCTTGAGTGAGCCTAGAATTAATCGTGATTTCACCTTGGGCCAAGGTGAGGTTATCCGTGAGCAATTACCTTTAGTGCAACAATTTATTCTGCAACGTCATCCTTTAGTCAATAAAGTTCATTGGTGTGCTCATTCATGGGGGGGAGTATTAATGGCCAGCAGTTTGGCTCGGTATACTCATTTGCAATCAAGTGTAGCTTCGTTACTAACCTTTGGGTCTAAACGGACCATAAAGGTGAAATCACTTAAGAAATGGTTGATGGTCGATTTTTTTTGGAATCGCTTTGCGCCATTATGCATAGCTAAGCAGGGATATTTTAATGCCAGTCGACTCCGCGTTGGTATGGATAACGAGAGCAGTGCGTCCTTATTACAAACCATCGATTGGGTTAGGGGAGAGTGGATTGATCATGATGATAGTTTTCATTATGCTCAAGCTGCTGAAAAAGCCGTTTGGCCACCAGCGTGGTTTATTGCGGGGAAAAATGATCGTGTATTAGGCAATCCGTCAGATGTACGAGATATGATTGATGAATGTGGTTTTAGCCAGATAAAGTACACCTTGCTCGCCAAAGAAAAGGGTAATTTATTGGATTATGATCATGCAGGAATGTTGACGGATCGACATGCAGAGCAAGATCACTTTGTGCAAATTAAGCAGTGGTATTTGACACTGTAACGCTAGCGATTATTTTATCCTTGCTTGAGTATTACCTAGGCTGCAGGCATTAAGCTAGGAAAACGGAGTTCAACTTCAGCAGTAATATCTAATAGTTCACCTGAACCAATCACTCTCCATAATTGCTCTTCTAGGTGCTTTGCTCTGTGGTTAGCATGAATGTGGATAAACTCTAGCTCGCGTCGAATATAGCTCATATCAGGCTTGTCAGTTGCCCCTAAGTACACTCTTAATGCCATAAAGCGCCCAGCTTTTTTACTTTGGGTGATAAATTGAATTTGCTGCTGACGATCACCGATTTCAGATTTAAGTTTACATTGGATCTGTACTGTTCCTCTAGCGTGGCGAGTCAGTTGCATAAACACTTCAAAGAAGACCATATCCTGATTCGGTTTCATTAATTTGATAGGGTCAATAATCTTTTGTTTCAGTAGGTTATTTTCCAGCAGCGGCATTAAATTGTACTGCAGTACTTTGTCACTATCTTGGGCAAATAAGTGGCTAATTTCATCCGTCGTTGTACCAATACCTATGTAAGCCATTTGTGCTGATTTTACTGTTTTTTCGATAAAATACGGTACACCGGGTAACTGGCGCATGAACAGGTTTTTCATGCCATCAGCCAGCTCTTTTTGCTGACCTTCATGATCGGATAGTTGCTCAAACTTCTGTTTGTTGTGGGCAATTAATTTACTTAAAAACTCCACCCCATCATGGGGTGTATGGCCTATTAAAGCGCTTAAATGCAAAGTCTTTCCACCCATTCTGCTGCGGATTAACTGATAAGGTAAATGGGTTAAATTGGCTTTGCCTGCTGCGGCTTGTAGACGTGGAAACGATAATGTTACCGCACCAGGTTCATTAAAATCCGTCGAAGTTTCAAATGTGAGTTGTAAACCTCGACTCGAAATATCGTGAGTAATACCGGTGGCTTTTTTATCGCCTTGCTGAATTGTGATTGAGGTTTTAAAGGCGAACCGAGCTTCATGGCGTCGTTCACTAAATGGCATTGATACTTTTTTAATGCTGTGTTGTTTTGTTTTTGCTTGCGAAAATATCTTTAAACCATTTACATCGGATTTATCAAACCAACTTTGATAGTCTTCATTTGCTTCTTTATTTGTTAAGTCAATTAATTGTAACGTATGGCTAAATTGAGCTAATTGTTGTTCGGTAAGTGCGCCATATCGAGCATCATCACCCGGTAATGTAGAGTTTTTATAATTCTTACTATGATCGATAGGCTGCATGACAATTCTAAACACTCGCCAGCTCGCTTTGGTAGAGGCAAAGCCTAAAAATAGATGAAGATTTTTAGTTGCTCTGAGCTCTGCTAATGTCGCAGAGTAAAAATGCACTTTCCCATGGGCGCTATGAGTAAAACTGAATAAGTAACAATGTTCATTATTGTCTGGATGTTTAATTAATTGGGTCAAGCGGCGAGTATTAATGAAACTCGGTAGCTGGCTAATTTGATTTTCATCTAGAAAATAATGTTGGATCGGTTGATTACCTCTGCCGAGCAATTCATAGGCTATCAGTGGTTTTCCGTCAACAATGGAGATATATAATGGTAAATGGGTTAGTAATGGTAAGTAATGACGCTCATAACCTAAACCCGTAGCCGTAACAATGACATCGTTGACATCCACTTTATAGCGGAATTTATAGCTGCGGATCAGCTGTGATAGCAAATTATCTAATGCTTCTCCACCACCAAGTCTTTTCAGTCTAAAAATCGCTGTATTGTCTTTATTTTGAACATCAACTATTTGATATTCAATGCCATGCTGCAGCTCTTCTACATAAAACTCATCACTGATTTCAAGCAGTTTAATTTTAACTGGTTTGTCTTGATCCAGTTGGTGTTTTAATGGCAACTTAATCCGCGCACCGCCCACAGATAAATCTAGTGTCATACCATTAACTTCGGGTATTCCTTGCTGAGAAACCAGAATTCGAATGCTATAATTCATTCGTTCTTCGCAGCGATTAAAGTAACTTCCGAGTACGACCCCAGGGATTAAAAATGGATTGTCTTCGCCAATAGCCTCGGCAGGAATATTTTCTCTTAATTTTATGCGTCGCAGCTTATGGGCTTTAATAACCTGTTCGTATACCCCTAGAGTATATTGATTGCGGTATAAAGGCAGTGCTTGCTCTAAAGCCTCTTTAGCGGGTTGGTCAAGGAAGTGCTTTTGATTAGCGATAACGACTTCTTTGCAAGGGAGTTCTGTTTTATCTCGTAAATCTATAATTCTGTTACACAATGATGAGATACGGTTGAGCTCCATTTTCAGAAGAAAACGGGTGGAATTTGATTCGTCAGCAGTTAACTGCTCAAAAACGTCCTGAAAATCAGGTTCCATGAACAGAGGTTTTAGTTGTTCGATTAATGCACTGTGGTTATCTAAACTCATTATTTTGTCGTTTTAATTGTTTATTGTGAGTCTGGCTAATAATTTTATCGGCAAGAAAGTGCTGATCTTTATAGTAATATAGATTTGAACCTTGTTCGAGAGTTATGCTGAAATGATTTTAGGGCTAATTATTTTACCGTTCAGATGAACATAGTGTCTTAACGGTATCTTGGTGTTCTTGAAGCTTATTCATAATGGCTTAGCGTTTGTGTTCATTGCGTGTGGGCAAGGTGTTAATCGTAAAGAACTCTGTAAAGCTGATTGTTATTATTATCTTATGAGTGGTTTAAGCCGTTATAGTTGTATTGATGAGCAGCCGGTATGACTAATAAAGAATGATATGTTCACAGTGATTGTCGATTGGTCCTCAGGCCTAATAGTATCAATCTTATTGTATTAATTGATTTGCAACATGGGAATTAACATGGCAAAAGCTCCAAAAATGGCATTTGTTTGTGACGATTGCGGCCTAGATTATCCTCGTTGGCAGGGACAGTGTCGTTGTGGTGCGTGGAACTCTTTAGTGGAAATGAAATTATCTGCCACAAAAAGCACTACTTCTCGTACTTCGGTATTGGGATACGCCGGTGCTGCTGGTGGTGGTTCAAAAAAACTCAGTGAAGTTGAGTCACAGGATGCTGAAAAAAGACTTACTGAGATCGGTGAATTAGACCGAGTGCTTAGCGGTGGTTTGACCACGGGCTCGGTGAATATTATTTCCGGTGATCCTGGCGCAGGTAAAACGACCTTGTTATCTGATCTAGTGGCCCGAATGTCACAGTCGATGGCATCATTATACTGTACTGCAGAAGAGTCATTATCGCAGTTTAAAAACCGAGTTAATCGTTTAAAGCTTCATTACAACGAAGATAACTTGTTTTTGCTGTCTGAAACCAGTGTAGAAGCTATTATTGAGGAATTAGAAGCCAAGCAAATCAAGTTTGCGGTGATTGACTCTATTCAAGCGGTCGTCACAGATGCCGCCAATGGCAGCCCAGGATCGCCTTCACAAGTTAAAACGGCGGCGCAGGCATTTACGCAATATTGTAAAAAAAATAATGTCACCATGTTCATTATTGCTCATGTGAATAAAAATAACGAAATTGCTGGGCCGCAAACCTTAGTGCATATCGTGGATTCACTGTTACATATCGACACTAATGATGGTCAAATTCGCACTTTGCGCGCCAATAAAAACCGTTTTGGTGATGTTGATACCGTGGGCATATTCCGCATGAGCGAACGCGGTATGGTGAGCGTAGATAATCCCAGTGAGATATTCTTATCGGGTTCTACTACAGAGTCACCTGGCTCGACTATTACCTGTATTCGTAAAGGTAACCGTAATTTACTATTAGAAATCCAATGTTTAACAACTGAAACTGAATCAGAATTTCCCCAGCGTGTATGTGTGGGGTTAAACATGAATCGGATTAAAATGTTAACCGGTATTTTGCGTAAACATACTAAAACCAAAATATTCCACGACACATTTTTTAATATCGTTGGTGGGTTAAAAATTGATGAGTCAGAAACCTGTATCGATTTAGCGCTAGTGACAGCATTATTGAGCAGTTTAAATGACTTTGTGGTGCCAAGAACCACTTGTATTATGGGTGAGTTGAGCTTGAATGGTGATGTGCGCCCAATTGATAGCGGAGTGCCCAGAGTGAGAGAAGCTGCGCAGCATGGTTTTACGGAGATTTTTATTCCATTTCGTAATTATCATAAAACCATGGAAGGGCTCGGCGCAAAAATCATCCCAGTTAAAACTATCCATGAGTTACTTGAGCTGATTAATTAGTTTTCGAGTGATACAGCGGACTATTGGTATAAAAAAGGTAAGTCATTGGCTTACCTTTTTTACATCTCATGGTTTATCTGCAAGCTTAAGGAACTGGTGTGATTAACGAGGTAAGCTCACGATCTAATAATTCTGCATCGCCCATATTGAGTTCGATAATACGGCGCAGATGAGTAATGCTGTCAACATCAATATGAGTGCATTTTAAGCCAAGATGTTCTGGGGTCTTATGAACAATTTCCGCCTCCATGTGCAGTTCAATATCAGAATCGGCTAACACAAACGCTAAGGTTAAAATGGTATGTAGCTGACCAGTATAACCTGCTGGCAGTTCTACTAGAGCGCCATTGAGACTTAAATCTAAAATTTTAGTGCGCCAAGTTTGTTCTGTTTGCGCAAGATGCGCACTGGCTGCAAATAAAATACGAGAAAATTTACGTCTGTTGTCCATGGTTCACCCTTAGTCATCAATATGGCTATGGTACATAGCCAATGCTTATTTGTTAAGCATACTCGATTTATCTCGGTTACGCAGAGAATATTTTGTATAAAAAAGGAGCGCAATGCGCTCCTGAGTTGATATTAAGATGTTATGTTTAGTTACGCCTACTAAATCAGTAAATGGCCCATTAATGCAATAATAGGAAGCGTTACTAATGTCCGTAGGATAAAGATAACGAACAACTCAAAAAAGTTCACCGGAATTTTACTACCAATCAAAAGAGCACCCACTTCACTCATATAAATAAGCTGAGTGACAGATAATGCCGCAATGACAAAACGGGTTAAGTCAGACTCAATAGAGCTGGCCAATATAGATGGAATAAACATATCGGCAAATCCTACCACAATTGTTTTTGAGGCTTCAGTGGCTTCAGGAATATGCAGTAGCTCTAACAGTGGAATAAATGGCATACCTAAGTAGTTAAAAATTGGTGTATGTTCAGCGAGCACTAACGCTACGGTACCAATAGCCATAACGACTGGAATTACCCCAAAAATCATATCAACAACGTTTTTAATCCCTTCTGTTAGGACATGTTTAATGCCACCAGCAGAGGATGCTCGCTGCATTGCTTGTTCAAATCCCCATGAAAAGACACCGTGACTGGCAGGAATTGTTTCATCATCTTCATGGCGTGGGGTGTCGTCGATATACAGATCTTTTTTCCATGATAACGGCGGTAATTTCGGCACTATGATAGCGGCGACAAATCCTGCCAAACACACAGTGAGATAGAATGGTACAAACAAGTGCTCAAGTTTTACTTGCGATATAACCACTAGACTGAAAGTTATCGATACCGCTGAAAAAGTGGTACCAATAACGGCTGCTTCTCGTGCCGTGTAAAAACGGGTTTCGTATTGTTTGGTGGTCATTAAAATACCCACACTGCCATCACCTAACCAGGATGCCATACAGTCAATCGCACTGCGTCCGGGTAAATTGAATATTGGACGCATCACTTTGGTTAATAACGTGCCAAAAAACTCCAATAAACCAAAATTGAGTAATAGCGGCAATAACATGCCTGCAAAAATAAACACTGAAAATAGTACTGGCACTAAATCATTTAAGACTAAACCACCCGTTGCCGATGAAGTAATCGCATCAGGTCCCATCTGCAAATAAACCATGACAATAAAGACCGCGCCTAATATTCGCACGGCTAACCAAAATAAATTTACTTTTAATAAGGTGCGTAAAAAAATATTTTTACGCACAAATTTAGGATTAGTAAGCTGGGTGAGCAATGAGGCTATTGCCATAAATACAACGATGCAGGTCACAATAAGCTGAATCGAACTGCCCATTTGGTTTTGCAATGCTTTTGAAATGATTGCAATTGGGATGGTAATCGAACCATTGACAGTGATAGGCGTCATAAACAGTAACAAACCAATCAGTGACGGAATGATAAAGGTAAGAATTGTTTTAATGTTATGTTTTTTGTGTGTCACGTTAAATACACCTTACGTATTTGCTGTAAGTTGGCCAGCTTGGCTATCCAACTGTTTCTTATGGACAGAGATTGAATGTCCATTCAGTTGTGTTTTTTGGGTAGGCAAGGTTACCCCCTTCTTTGCTGTATGTAAAATGATAACTTAATCGAATAGATATTAGTTAAATATGAGTAGATATTTACTTTGCGGGAATGATGTTGTACATGATAAATAACTAATATAATCATTTGGTTAATGATTTGTTTCTGGAGTGTTTCAGCTTTGAGTGTGTGAGTTTTTAAGTCGCTTGTATGCCATTAATGAACATGAATATTATCATTGTTATGAGTGGTTGCATTAATGGCAATCGGCTGAGTTTTTATGACGGAAACACAGTTTCTTGGTTCTCTTGGCGATAGTCCATGCCCGGCAATCCGAACCAGTAACCATTGCAATGATGATGAATGATTGCAGTATGCTGCTTGTGATTAAATTGTTGATTGAATAGTTCTTCAGTATTAAATGGGTCGTTTGTTACCTGTTGTAGTGCGCTGGCAAGCTCAGAACCCAAGTCAATATCGGTTAATTTGTTGGGTGAAATCCGCCAATAGTCCACTCCCATGGTGATCATCTGGGGAATTTGGTTAATCAGATTTATTTGCGCCGCTGATTGAGTTTGAATGCCATTTAAGCGTAATAAGGGCTGCGACTCTTGAGTTTGAGCCAATAAACCTTTGCTGTGGCGTTGGCAAATCGTTTGGCATTTATCTTTCGGTAATTGGTAATGCTTAGCGGTAAAGCAGCGCGCTGAAAGAGCTAGCGGCATATAGCCGTGGCCGAGCACTTCAATTTCAAACTTGGGTTTATCACCTTGATTGATGATACGACTTAACCACTGTTGAGATAACTCACATGGCATAACAAAGCGGAACATGCCTTTTTTATGCAGTAAATCCAGACTGGCCCGATTGTAATTATTAATCATTGGTCCGCACACAAAAGGAACTTTGGCTTGCTGTGCATAATGTACTGCCGCCATATCATTAGCTTCAATACTAAAGTCACCATTCTCAATCGCTTTTTTTAATTCATTGAGCTCTGATTGTGCTTCTATTAGTGCCATGGTCGATAACACCACATGTTTACCATAAGACTTAAGCATATTCGCCAGATCAAGATAGTCGTTAAACTTGAGTTCGCGGCGACGACTGCACACGGTTTCACCTAAGTAAATAGTATCAATATGACTTAATGCCACTTGTTGATAGAAAAGCTCAACGTCAGGTTTTGACCAGCAGTAGCTAATTGGAGCAAGAGATATTTTCATTCTGTAACCTTATTGCCATTGACGCTGATAAGCGCCCAATGTGGTGATTTGTCCTTCGGATACTTTAGCCAATGCTTGCGTCCATTGTGGTTGTTCGCAAAAAGAATCGGGATTGGCCAAATAAGTGTCGATAGCACTGCGCCAAACGTGGGTCACTTGACTTACATAAGCAGGGCTGCGCTGACGTCCTTCAATTTTGAGTGATTTGATGCCCGCTTTAGCGAGTTCAGGTAATAAGCTTAAGGTGCTTAAGCTGGTGGGTGATTCGAGTAAATATTTTGCATCTTGATCGTATTCAGCAACATATCGACCCTTACAGACCACTGGATAGCCCAGTTGTTGACTCGCATCGGCTTTATCGATTAACACATTATTCAGTCTGGTTAATTTATCACTGCCACTGTCTTGCCAGCGAACATGATTCGCGGGAGAGCATGAGCCACCGGTATTTGGGGATTGACCTGTAACATATGATGATAAATGACAACGTCCTTCCGCCATGATGCACAAACTGCCAAATGCAAAGACTTCCAGATCCACAGAGCTGACTTTCGCTAAATCGCGAACCTGCTTTATTGACAGCACTCGTGGTAATACAGCCCGTTCAATATTAAAAGCTTGTTGGTAAAATGACAGCGCTCCGAGGTTGGTCGCACTGGCTTGCACCGATAAATGCAACGGAAGGTGTGGATAATGCTGGTGGGCATAATCGAGTAATGATAAATCGGCAACGATAAGCGCATCCATTTCTAATTGTGCGGCTAAATCAACTGCTTGATACCAGCGATGTTCCTCACCGGGTTTAGGGAAGGTGTTTAGGGTTAAAAACACCTTTCGGCCTTGGTTATGGGCTAAGTGAGTCGCTTGAGCTAGCTGTGGGGCAGAAAAGTTTAATCCTGCAAACGAACGCGCATTGGTGTCATCTTTTAGTCCAAGGTAAACCGCATCAGCACCGGCATTGAGCGCGGCTTTGAGTGACGCTAAATTACCGGCGGGGCATAAGAGTTCCATATTGGTGTTCTCATTTTTTTCAAAGAACAGGAGTGTAAATGTGATTGAGTTAACATGATTTGATTTAAAACAGGTTTCGTTAGATAAATTACCAGTAAACTCACTTGATTATTGGCTCTATTTGCAAGTAGGTACTCTCGATGGCTCAGGCATTATCACAACAATTATCGCAACACTTAGCGCAAAAGGTATTGCATTTCGCACCTCAGGTTAGTCGCCGCTCGCTCAGTGTCATGCCAGAAAAATTAAAAATAGCCGCGATCAATACACTGCTTAATCGAGTGTTAACTGAACAATTACAGTCAGATGAGCTCGATTTTCTCAAACACAAGTGGGTGGGGATTTGTGTTGATGATATTGGTTTACGTTTTGAGGTGGGGATTGCTCAACAATTACAAGTACGATCGTTTACTCAGCCTGATGTGACTTTAAGTGCCAATGTGCCGGAATTGATATTAGTGGCCGCGGGGATAGAAGATCCTGATACCTTATTTTTTCAACGTAAATTACGTATAGAAGGGGATACTGAGTTAGGGTTACAAGTTAAAAATCTATTGTTATCTATTGAATTAGATAACTTACCCAAACCCGCTCAGATCGGCATCGAGCAACTGGCAAAAATGCTCCACATGTTAAGACCCTGTGAATAGTTTTGCTTGTTTGACCATGAAAAACGGCGCATTTTGCGCCGTTTTGCCGATGCTAGGTACATAAGATTAGATGCTCAATATTAGCGAATCAAGATGAGATACAAGCGCAAATCCTGACGTTATCATTTAACCGTGAGTAAAGTAGATTCAATCCGTGATCGATCTTATCGCGCTATAGGCGTTAGTTTAAAGTAACGCGCTTAATGGCGTCAATTAACCTATATGCTTTTTAGCTCTTTATGATATAAAAAATCCGCTAAACCAGGTTTAGCGGATTTTAATGTTATGACGCATGACGTCATGGATTGCGAGCGCTAGGCTATTGCTAGTGTTCGACTATTACGACGGTTATTCAGTAGGTTGAGTCACGATATTGTGGTCTAAAGTGACCGCTGTTTGTGACATTAATCTGCCGTTAATCGTTGCATCTGTGTTTATGCTGATGCCTTTTTCAGCTAAAATGACTCCTTCAAAATGCGCTGTGGTGTCAAGTGAGACTCCCGCACTTCCGCCAACCTGCCAGAAGATATTTTTTGCCTGAGCGCCACCTTGTAAATTAATACGACTGGCTGCTGCTTGAGTAAGGTCACCTGCTATTTGGAAAATCCACACGTCGTTGGCACTGCCAGAAATAGCAATGTCAGTCGAAATCAACACACCTGAACTCCACTTATATAAACCTGGCTCTAGTGTCATGCCACTGATATCACCAGCGCCTAGTTCAGTATAGTCAGGTAAGGTTCTGCCAGCTGCATCGTTATAGGCTGTGCCCATATCAAGTACTGCGTTGGCCACTAGGGTGTTATCTTCTGCTGCGCCAGCAAAACAAGTAATTGCACCGCTGCCCGTATAAGCAGCATCAGCACCATAAATAGTCCCGCTGATTTCATCACAAAACACGTTATCCATCGCTGCAGCTGTGATTGGGCTTGAACCTATATTGCCTGTAATAGCAGACGCTGGAATATTGGTGATTCCAGTCTTAGTTAGAATAGCAAAATCACCCGAAGTGTTTAACTTCACTGGTTCAGGCCCCATAGCGGCAACATCACTGGTGGTAAAGCTCCAGCTGAAATTAGCTGCCAATAAATTTGCCGGCATCGCTAAATCGCTGATAGCCGTGGTCAGAGTTGCGGTATAAAGTGTATTGGCCGCTAAATTATCGTCTGGATTAAACGTTGCGCTTGTGCCTTGAACGCTAATCACACCAGCGACAAGATTTGTCCCGTCACTTAGGGTAAAGCTAGTACCGTTTAGCGTATTAGGAGCAAGTGCTTCACTAAACTCAGCTGTCACATTTCTATTTAAGGCAAAGCTCTGTGCGAGATCGGCTGGGGAGTTTGATACAACCTGTGGGGCAATAACATCGGGTAATGCAGAGGTCGTAAATGACCAACTAAAACCACTGGCAAGCGCTATGCCTGCCGTATTTGTGACTTCAGTGGTGATAGATGCTTGATACAGAGTGTTATGGGTAAAATCACTGTTTGGAGCAAATACGGCAGTATGACTTGTTTCATCATAAGAAACTGTGCCTAACACGGCGGCTTGATTCGGAGCCATTAAGGTAAAGCTGACATCGTTAATCGTCTGCTCGTTCATCGCTTCGCCGAAGGTTGCGGTGATTTGTTGATTGATCGCCACATCGATAGCAAGATCACTTGGGTTACTGGCATTAATAGTCGGCACAATGGCCGAGTCAGTATTATTGTCACTATTACAACCAGCGATTAAGGTAAGCAACAATATGCTGCCAGCCCATATTGGCGGGGTAAAATTATTTTTTCGTATATGCATTGTTATATCCTTGAAAAACTTAAGATCACATTACAAAGAATGTTGCGTCATATTGTCGGATATTAAACCGATAAATGGATTTGTCTTTGCTGCTTGGAGGGGCTATGTTTGGCCCACACATTGGTGGGCATTGTTAGCAAACATGTGAACGGTAAAATGGCTTATAAGCGAAAACCTTTCACTAATAAGTACCTAAAAAACACAATAGTGAGGTGTTTTTTAGGTCATTGGGAAACAAGCTGTCTGTCTCCCTATTTTGGTCCTAAGTGTTAATGTGAATGTCAGTAGAGAGTGACACTATGGTGCTTTGCTTATGGCATTTGCGTCTAGCGTTACCTGATCAGTGACCGCAAACAATCGACCTGTAACGCTTGCTCCAGTCAATACATTCACTTCTGACCAAGCGAAAACATTGCCAGAGAATTTGGTATTAGTGCCGATAACTGTCTTTCCAGCGGTTCTCCAATAGACGTTCTTTGCTTGTGCGCCATTAATAAGCACAATATCGCCACCTGGAGCACCAGAAGTTAGGTTTCCGCCTATGGTGAAGATGAACACAGAGTCAGGGTCTCCTTCGCCATCAAGAGTGAGAGTACCTGTTTGCAGGGTCACATCGGCTGCGGTTTTATACACACCACGAGTCAGAGTCAGATTGCCCAATTCAATAGGGCAAATCTGGGTTGCCGCATTTGGGTTTGGATCTGCCGCGAGGAAATTATAGGCAATACCAAGATCTGTTCTGGACTGGTTAATAAATGCAACCATAGAGGCATAAGGCACCGGTACAACATAAGGTGGTGTGCTATCGTCGCCAGCATAAGACAAGCCATTGGTTAATTCGTCAAATTCGCCAGCATTAACGCCTGCGGTAAATCCTGCGTAATAAGAACGTGCCTGGTCAAGAATACCTAAATCACCATCGACAATGGCAGAACCACTTGTCGTCGTAATAGCTTGTGAGGCAAGCATGACAAAACGTGCCACTTCACCCAATTCAGGTGCTAATGGGTTATTGGGCAGAGCTGCAGTAACATTAAGTGTTGTATCCGCAAATACGCCAATTAGTGTTGCTTGAATCACTGATGAGCCTACTTCAATAGCTGTCGCACGCCCACTATTTAGCTGTTCATTGGGATTTAATGTAGCAACCTGTGTATCTGCTGAAGACCACATTACCGTCGATGTGATATCTGTTGTACTACCGTCTGAATAATGACCAATAGCAACAAAGTTTTGGCTTGAGTTCTTAACAATACTTGGATTAACAGGTGTTATATCAATTGAATTCAAGGTGGCATCGGTAACGGTTAAATTAGTACTGTCTGATTGTGCTCCTGAAGTTGCGGTAATAAGTGATGAGCCAGCCACCTTGCCATTGGCAAGACCATTGACATCAATTGTAGCAACCAAGGTATCTGTAGATGACCAAGTAACCGAGGTAGAAATATCTGCTACAGATCCATCAGAATAAGTTCCAGTTGCAGCAAACTGCTTGTTCATACCTTTAACAAGGCTTGGATTGGTTGGCGATACCACAATTGAACTTAATACGGCGCTAGTAATGGTCATGTTTGTACTACCGGAGACCCCTCCAGCGCTTGCGTTGATAAGTGATGAGCCAGTGCTAATTCCATTTGCAAGACCGGTATTATTTACTGTAGCCACTAAGGTATCTGCTGATGACCAAGTTACAGCGTTCGTAATATTTGCTAGCGACCCATCAGAATAAGTGCCGGTAGCGGTGAGCTGTTTATTCGAATCTTTAGCTATAGTGGGATTACCTGGTGTTACTGCAATTGACGTCAAACTTGTATCTGTGATTGTTACGTTAGTGGTGGCTGACAGCGCAGCCGATGTCGCGGTAATAATTGTAGAACCCGAAGCAATACCACTGACAATACCATCGGCATTCACAGTGGCAATTAGGGTGTCTGAAGATGACCAAATAGCTGAGCTGGTCATATCAACCGAGATACCATCTGAGTAAATACCAGTAGCAGTCAACTGCAGGGTATTACCTTTAGGTATATGTGGGTTGGCTGGTGTTAACATGATTGACGTTAAAGTGGCGTCGGTAACTGTCAGCAATGAGGTTGCTGATTGAGCTTGAAAATCTGCCGTAATAACAGATGAACCTATACTCACTCCTTTAGCAGCCCCACCGGTATTCATTGTGGCAACCAGTGTGTCCGCAGATGACCAGCTTGCTGAAGCACTTATATCCACTGATGTACCATCAGAATAAGTACCGATAGCAGTAAACTGTTGGGTCATGCCTTTGGCAATACTTGGTTCAACGGGCGTTAACGCTATTGAGCTCAAAATAGCATCTGTGATGTTGAGCTCAGTCGTTATTTCATCAGATCCTAAAGATGCGCTAATAACTGCAGAACCAATAGCAACGCCACTAGCAAGGCCACTAGCATTTATGGTAGCAACTAGCGTATTCGCCGAGGACCACGTTACTGAAGTGGTCACATCTGGCGAAGTACCATCCGAATAAGTACCCGTAACAGCAAATTGTTTGCTCAACCCCTTAGCTACGCTGGGGTTGGTTGGTGTGATAGCCAAAGCCGTTAAGGTCGCATCCGTGATGGTTAGCGTGGCCGTTGCGGATTGCTCGTTTGATAATGAGTCGATAATGGATGCTGTGATAGTAGAGGAACCAGGGATAACTCCCATGGCTATACCACTGGTATTAATAGTGGCAACTGCTGAGTCATCAGATGACCAAGTTACCGAGTTGGTGATATCAGACGACGTGCCATCTGAATAGGTGCCTATGGCTGTAAACTGTTGCTTCAAGCCCAATGGCATGCTTGAGTCTGCAGGGGTAACAGCAATGGCTGTAAGTAACACCCCATTATTGTTGTTATCGTTGCTGCTATCGCCATTACACCCAGCTAAAAGGATAAGTCCTAATAGCATAGTGAATACGAGATAAGTCTTTTTTAGGGAACTATTCATTCTCTTCTTCCTAATGATTTTATTAAATTGCGTTAATTTACCTTTTCTACATCAGCAAAAAACGGCTGCGATTCTTGTTAGCCATGAGTGCTGATAACTCAGTGAGATTTTCTTGTTATGCGATATCCACGAATTGAAAAATCTGAGTACTGGTCCGAGTAAGATTTCGAGAACACTAATAACCTAATTTGCAAATATCGTACCGAAAGTGTTTTTTGTTAAAAAATGAATTTAGTTTATTATTAACAATGAGTTAATTTTATTTTTTTTAATTATCAATATTGCTACGGCCTCAATATATGAAAGAAATGTAATATGTTGAGGGTATTTCTGTTATAGGCGGTATTATGGTGCGGTATATGTGGTGGTTGTAAGACAAGCGCTACCGATACTCAAGTAGGACGGCATTGATATTCCCGTCTTAAATACCAGATAACGATACCTACGCGGCAGATTTTGTCTCTGGGCCAACATGTCGACCCCGTCAAAACCATTGGATGGTTATAGAGGTTAGTAATGAAAGGTGATGATACAAAACGTGCCCAGGCTGACGAGATTAAAAGCTTATCAAGCTTTATTAAAGGGGAGGGTATCAATCTGTTCGAAGCCGTGATTGATGAGAGCAGCGAACGCAGACATGCTGAAGAGGCATTGCTAAATGCGGGTGCCTTGCAGCGAGCTATTTTTAATAGCGCTAACTTCTCTTGTATTGCTACTGATGCTAAAGGGGTTATCCAAATTTTTAATGTTGGCGCCGAGCGGATGCTAGGTTATTCAGCCATCGAAGTAGTGGACAACATTACCCCTGCCGAGATATCCGATCCCCAGGAAATCATCGCCCGCGCCAAGGCGCTTTCTGTAGAACTCTGCACGCCAATAGAACCTGGTTTCGACGCGCTGGTGTTTAAGGCGTCACGCGGTATTGAAGACATTTACCAATTAACTTATATCCGTAAGGATGGTAGTCGCTTTCCAGCTGTTGTATCGGTTACAGCACTTCGCGACGACCAAGGTATCATCATAGGTTATCTTTTGATTGGCACAGATAACAGTGTTGGCAAGCAGGCAGAAGAAGCTTTGCTCAAAGCTGGTGCACTGCAGAAAGCCATTTTTAACAGTGCTAATTTTTCCAGTATTGCTACCGATGCTCATGGTGTTATTCAGATATTTAATGTGGGTGCCGAGCGAATGCTGGGTTATACCGCTGACGAGGTGATGAACAAGATCACCCCAGCAGATATTTCCGACCCCAAAGAAGTCATCGAGCGCGCTAAAGAGCTCAGTATTGAACTGGACACAGCAATTACACCTGGTTTCGATGCGCTAGTATTTAAGGCTCGGCGCGGTATTGAGGATATCTACGAGCTGACTTACATACGTAAAGATGGCAGCCGCTTCCCAGCAGTAGTGTCCGTCACGGCATTGCGTGATGAGCGCCAGGCTATCATAGGCTATTTGTTAATAGGAACCGATAATACCGCGCGTAAGCGTATCGAAGAAGAACAGAAAGAACTTAGTCGGCGCCTGCAAGATCAACATTTCTATACTCGTAACCTGATTGAATCCAACATTGATGCGCTGACGACCACTGATCCGTCCGGCATTATTACCGATGTCAATAAACAAATGGAAGAGCTTACAGGTAACCAGCGTGATTCCCTTATAGGCACCCCATTCAAAGACTACTTTACCGATCCTGAGTTTGCCGCAGCGGGCATAAAAAGGGTGTTAAGTGAAAAGATAATCTCAGATTATGAATTGACCGCCCGCAACAAGAGCGGCAAAGAAACCGTAGTTTCCATTAATGCGGCCACCTTTTATCACCGAGACAATAAATTACAGGGGATTTTTTATGGCGCCCGCGATGTCACTGAGCGTAATCGCCTAAATCAAAAACTGCTGGAAAAGAACATCGAACTGGAAAATGCTAAAGCTGTGGCTGAGAAAGCCAATCTCGCCAAATCGGATTTTCTTTCCAGTATGAGCCATGAGCTTCGAACCCCACTGGGTGCGATCTTAGGTTTTGCACAGCTTATGGAATCAAGTACTCCCGCGCCACTGCCCGCTCAGAAACGTAGCATTACTCAGATCCTCAAAGCCGGATGGTATTTGTTGGAGCTTATCAATGAAATTCTGGATCTAGCGCTAATCGAATCCGGCAAGCTGCCTATGTCAGTTGAAGTGGTTTCGCTGTCCGAAGTCATGCAAGAGTGTGTGTTGATGAGTGAGCCACAAGCTAAAATCCATGACATCAACGTCATCTTTAACCGATCTACGACCAAAGATTTTCTTCACGTCGATAGGACCCGGCTAAAGCAGGTGATTATTAATCTGCTTTCCAATGCGATTAAATACAACCGAAAGGGTGGAAGCGTGATATTGGAGCACAGTCAAAGCAGCGATGATATGGTGCGGTTCAGTGTTCGAGATACAGGTGAAGGATTATCAGCTGAGCAACTCGGGCAACTTTTTCAACCTTTTAACCGCCTCGGTCAAGAAGCTAATAATCAACAAGGTACAGGAATAGGCCTGGTGGTGAGTAAGCGTCTGGTTGAATCGATGGGGGGAGTCATTGGTGTGCAAAGTACCGTTGGCGTAGGGAGTGTCTTCTGGTTTGAACTACAGCGAACCGACGAACCGGTATCTAAGCTTGCTGACAGCGCAATAATGGTCACCAAAGCGCTACAATATAAAGCCCCTGAGCATTTGCAAACCTTACTGTATGTTGAAGATAATCCGGCTAATTTGATGCTTGTTGAGAACATTATTTCTCGTCGACCTAATCTGCGTTTTCTCAGTGCTGCCGATGCGATTCAAGGTATTGAAATGGCACATACCCATCAGCCGGATATTATTTTGATGGACATTAATCTACCGGGAATTAGCGGCTTAGTTGCATTGAAAATTCTCAGGGAAAGTCCGATAACAGCGTCTATACCCGTGGTCGCTCTCAGTGCAAATGCCATTCCCCGAGACATTAAGAAAGGTCTGGATGCCGGCTTCTTTCATTATCTAACTAAACCACTGCGGATCAATGAATTTCTGAAGACTGTCGACATAGCGCTTGAGCATGCCAATAAGTCTGCTGTAATCGCTGATGATGAGGCAAAATAATGAAAATTAATGCAAGCGATATACTCAACGCTAAGATTTTGATTGTCGATGATCAAGAGCCTAATGTGCTTCTGTTGGAGCAATTATTACTTGATAGCGGTTATACCCAGGTAACGACAAGCATGGATCCTTTAGTTGTTTGCGACCTCAACCGGATTAATCGCTATGATGTGATTTTGCTTGATTTACAGATGCCAAAAATGGATGGATTCGAGGTTATGGCTGCGCTTAAGGCAGACCATAGCATGGATTATTTACCAGTGCTGGTGCTCACTGCCCAACCCAATCATAAACTTCAGGCATTACAAGCGGGGGCCAAGGATTTTATTAGCAAGCCCTTTGACTTGGTCGAGGTGAAAACCCGTATTCATAATATGTTGGAAGTGAGTTTACTGTATAAAAAATTGGCAAAAAATAACCTCTCTTTGGAAGACACTGTACAAAAGCGTACGCTAGAGTTGACCAAGACTAACTTGCTACTCGGGCAGGAAATTGATGAACGTAAAAAGGCTGAAGCGTCACTGAGAGAGACTTACATACAAATAAAGCAATTAAAGGACAAGCTTCAGGCCGAAAATATTTATCTTCAAAAGGAAGTTGCGCGGCAGTTTAATTTTGACGAAATAATCGGTAATAGCAAACTGCTGTCGCAGGTCTTTCAGAACGTTGAGCAAGTTGCTCCAATGGATGCCACAGTATTGCTGCTCGGTGAGACTGGCACTGGCAAAGGGGTTGTTGCCCGTGCTATCCATAGCCGCAGTTCGCGAAAAACGCGTCCGTTGATCACAGTAGACTGCACCACCTTACCTGCGAGCCTGATAGAGAGCGAATTGTTTGGCCGTGAGCGGGGAGCATTCACCGGTTCAGACAGCAAACAGATAGGCCGTTTTGAGCTGGCTGATGGTGGCACCTTGTTCTTAGATGAAATTGGTGAAATGCCGCTAGAGATGCAAGCTAAGCTACTGAGAATTATTCAAGATGGAGAATTTGAACGGCTAGGCAGTCCGCGTACTATAAAGGTGGATGTGAGAATTATTGCCGCGACTAACCGCAACCTGATTGAGGAAGTGCGTAATGGCAAATTTCGTGAAGATCTCTATTACCGCTTGAACGTATTCCCAATCACCTTGCCGCCTTTAAGACAACGTAAAGAAGATATCCCGCTGTTGGTTAATCATTTTGTGATTAAATTTAACAAGAAAATAGGTAAGTTGATTGACACTATCAGCCAAGAAGCTCATCAAGCCTTACTGCAACATCAATGGCCTGGCAATGTGCGAGAGTTGGAGAGTGCTATTGAACGAGCCGTTATCCTTAGCGAAGGAAATACACTGCAGATCTTAGATCGCTTTGATAGTTTTGAAAAACGAGTGCCCAGAGATGATGCTTCGATAAAGGGCTTGGTTGAGCTGGAATGTGAACATATCGCTAAAGTATTGCAGCAGACAGGTTGGCGAATTGAAGGCCATAAAGGCGCAGCACTACTTCTTGGACTTAACCCCAGCACCTTGCGCGCCAGAATGCGCAAATATGGCATCATACGCCAGTCAAATTAGCTGACTGATAACATTAAGTGAGTCATAAGCTGAACTATGACGATGCCATCAATGAGCAAATAGGAAACCATGTTGGGGTTTGTTAACCCGTCAGTATGACTTAATTAATCAGTAGCCGTGATAAAAAGCTGAGGATTACACCCCCCTCTCAATCGATAAAGAGTTGCGGCAGTTTAGTGACAATTTTGCTAAAGCGGGTGCAGTGTGATTATTTAAGTGTCACCAAAGTAGGTATAATCTCGATATACCTTGTTATTACGCAGCATTAACTCTACTGTTAATAAGATATTTACATTTGCTCAATCAAAGGAAATCCAATGAAAAAAGTTCTTGCAGTCGCCACAGTAATGTTAGCTTATTTGACTTGTATTTCGACCACCTACGCTGGGGTTATTTCCTCAGAGCAGGTTATCGTTCAGCAGAAAAATATTTATAATAAACAACAAGTCATTGCAATGCTGAGTAACGTTGACGTTCAAAATAAACTGGTAGCACTTGGCGTTAGTATGGAGGATGCAGAAATGCGGATCGCCAGCATGACGGATCAGGAATTAAACCAATTAAACACCCAAATGAATGATATGCCTGCAGCTGCTGGTGGCGTAGTAGGAGTTGTGGTCACTGTATTAGTGGTGTTAGTGGTTCTCGATTTGGTGGGCGTTACCGATGTGTTTTCCTTTATTAGGCCCATTAACTAGGTCGTATTTTCAAGTATGAGTCACATAAGCTGGTTCACAAAAGCCGTTGGTATTACTGGCTTTTGTTTATTTCTCAGTGGCTGTCTATCGGTTCCGCCCCAGACAGCCATGTTATTAGCTAATCCGCCCGATATTTCCCTTAAACATCAAATTACTGGGGTTCCTTTTTATCCTCAAGAGGATTACTTCTGTGGTCCTACAACACTCTCAGAAGTGTTCAATTTTTATGGGCTAACCAAAACACCTCAGCAAATAGCACCAGCACTGTTTATTCCTGATTTACAAGGCAGCTTGCAAATTGAAATGGTGGCCGCCGCCCGTCAACAGGGGCTGCTTGCTTATGCTGAATCAGGCAACTTGACCCAACTTCTGTCTTTGGTCAGTGACAACATTCCGGTCATAGTGCTACAAAATTTATCAACCTCATGGTATCCCATGTGGCATTACGCAGTGGTAACTGGCTATGACCTTAATAATCAGCAGGTAGTGCTCCATTCTGGCAGCCATAAAAACCGTATCGCGGAACTTAAAGTATTTGAACGCACCTGGTTGCGAGGCCAATATTGGTTATTGGCTGTTGTGCCGCCGGATATCAAGAGTTCACATTTTGACCGGTTTATTTACGCCAGCGCCGCCCAAGATTTGCTCAGCGTTGGCGAAAGTACTGCCGGCATAAATGCGCTTGAAAATGCCACCAGACAATGGCCTGACTATTGGCTAAGCTATTTTTTGCTTGGAAATTATTATTTAGCAATAGATAACGCCAAGGCTACTTTTTGGTATCAACAGGGATTAAATTATAGCGCGCAACAGCCTGAGCAACAGGGCGCTTATTTAAATAATTACGCTTACAGTTTGTCTGTGTCTGGTTGTAAACAGAGGGCAATGGAGATGATTAGTAAAGCACTTCAATTACAACCCGAAGATAGCAACATACTCAACACACACAATGACATAGAAAAAATGTCCGATAATGCAAGTTGTACCACAGATTAAGCTCGCTCAATTAGTCTGATACTATTTTAATGTAATGATTTTAGAACAGAGCAAATAAACACATAAATAAAGATAACAAAATGAAATTTATCATCTTTTTCAATTTACTCAGAAGGTGAGTCAGTCTTTATGATTGCAATGATTTTTGAGCATGACTTATGTCGCTAAATGACTCAAAGTGAATGAGCGCCAATCGGCGCTCATTCACTTTATGCTGACTACGGTATGACTAACATGCGTTGTCAGTGTTAATTGGGTGACTTACCCGTGAGCCTAGCATATTTGATTAGCAGCTCGTCTTGAGACTCTTTATGTTCTGGATCGGGATCGATGCAATCAATCGGGCAAACTGATACACAGGTCGGTTTGTCGTAATGGCCCACACATTCAGTACACAATCCGGGATCAATTTCATATACCTCTTCACCCATAGTGATGGCCTCATTAGGGCATTCAGGTTCACACATATCACAATTGATACAGCTATCGTCAATGATTAATGCCATAAAACCTCAGGTTAAACAGATTGATGAGGGTTTCGAGTATCCATCCCCTCAGGTAAATTACGCATTAGCATGGCTTTGTCGATGTTAATATCTGCTGGCAGCGCGAGAAACACAAAATGTCCTGAGCCTAAAGCGGAATCGATAGATTCACCTTTGCGATTCAGTAATGCTTCAATAGTGATAACAAAATTACCTTCAGTTGTCATTATTTCAACGCTGTCGCCGACAGAGAATTTATTTTTGACGTCTATTTCAGCTAACCCTTGTGGATTTCGTTTGCCAGTAAATTCACCAGCAAATTGCTGACTATTACTTACAGAATGACCATATTGGTAATTTTGATATTCATCATGAACATGACGACGTAAAAAACCTTCGGTATAGCCGCGATGCGCTAAGCCTTCAAGGTTGTTCATTAAAGTGCGATCAAAGTCTTTACCCGCAGCAGCATCTTCAATGGCCTGACGATAAAGTTGGGCAGTGCGCGCAACATAATAAAAAGATTTGGTACGACCTTCAATTTTTAATGAATCAATGCCCATTCTGGTTAAACGATCCACATGTTGAATAGCGCGTAAATCTTTTGAGTTCATAATGTAAGTGCCATGTTCATCTTCAAACGCTGGCATATATTCGCCAGGGCGACCGGCTTCTTGTAATAAAACAATCTCACTACTGGGTTGACCCGAACCTAAGGTTGGGGTTTCAAACTGAACTGTGGGGGTCACAGGGATGATATCTCCGCTCTCAGTTTGTTGTGCTTGGTGAACATCATATTTCCAGCGACATGCATTAGTGCAGGTTCCCTGATTAGGATCGCGTTTATTCATATAACCAGACAATAAACAACGGCCTGAATATGCCATACACAATGCGCCATGAACAAACACTTCTAATTCTATATCTGGACACCGCTGACGAATTTCTTCAATTTCATCAAGTGACAATTCACGCGATAATATGACTCGCTTAATCCCTTGCTGTTGCCAGAATTTGACCGACGCCCAGTTAATGGCGTTTGCTTGAACTGATAAGTGAACTACTTGTTCAGGGAACGCTTCGCGTACCATCATAATAAGCCCCGGATCTGACATGATCACCGCATCGGGTTTCATTGCAATCACAGGTTCCATGTCTTTAATATAGGTTTTGAGTTTGGCATTGTGCGGCGCAATATTACTCACCACATACAATTTTTTCCCTAGGGCATGAGCTTCTTCAATACCTGAAGCAAGGTTCTCCATTTTGAAATCATTATTTCTGACTCGTAAACTGTAACGAGGTTGGCCTGCATAAACAGCATCGGCACCATAAGCAAAGGCGTAACGCATATTTTTAAGCGTACCAGCGGGAGATAATAATTCAGGTTTAAACATGGTTTTACTCGACCTAGTTAAATAGTGTATGACTCAAGGGCCGAAGCTTACTTAAGGATATTAGCGGGGACAAATATAGCCTTAGAATTTGTGAGGTCGGTTGTATTTTACAACTACTAATCTGGTTACCGAGCGACAAAGCTTAACGGAACGATATAATTAATTGGCTTCTCGTTAGTTGAGTAATCGCAAATGTTATCGCTTTGGGTATATAATCCAACATCAGTGGCTATTTATTTATGGAGACCTCATGTCTACGGAACATCAACTCTTGGTTGGACTATTAAAAAAGCTTAAAGATGATGCTTTAGTTTTACCAACACTGCCCGAAGTGGCCATGCGTGTTCAAGAAGTCGTGTCTCGTCAAGATTCAAGCCTCAAGCAAGTTGCTGACATTATTGGTCAAGATGCCGCTATTTCAGCGCGCATTATCAAAGTTGCCAACAGTGCTTTATATTCTCGTGGTAACAAAGCTGAAAATATTAATGCCGCTGTGAGTCGTATTGGTTTAGTACAAATTAAATCTATTACCACATCTGTTGCCATGGAGCAGTTATTTATCTCCACTAACGAAATGGTGTGGGAGGTGATGGATGAAGTATGGAAAACCTCTATTGAAGTGACAGCTTCCTCCGGTGCCATGTTAGAGATGTACAATAAACGTCACCCGAGTAAAAAATTAGACCGTGATACGCTTACTCTAGCTGGTTTAGTGCATAATATTGGTGCATTACCAGTATTAACCGAAGCGGAAGTTCATCCTGAGTTATTTAGCCGAATTGATGATTTACGCAGTTTAGTGCGTAAGATGCAGGGCCCTATTGGTCGCGCCGTATTAAAAACATGGGATTTTGCTCCTGAGGTAATGGAAGTGGTCGAACGATGGGCTGATCTTCATTACATGCCTGAAAAAGTATCTTATCTCGACTTTATCCGTTCGGCTGCATTTTACACGGGTGAACTGCGTGCCGGTGAAGAATTAGCTGAAAGATTGGGCGTCTTTGCACAAAGAGGCTTGCCTGTTACTGCAGAAGATCTTGCCAGTGATGAGTTCATTGATATGTATCATTCAATTAAGCAAAGTTACGAATAGTAGTATGTTGTGCTTATTTCACTGATATTATCAAATGAGTCAAACACAGATGATTAATATTAGTGATGTATTTTTGCGTTGAATACTGTGATGATTAAAATTGCAACATGATGAAGACTTAATGAATTACTTTTTGATAACGATGTTATGTATTATGGCGATCTTGCTGTGTAGCGTTGCACTTCTCTATTGGCGTCAGCATCGTTTTATTCAACAATTGACTCATTCGTTGCAATTACAATTACTTAATCAAGATTCATTCAACGTAGACTCAGCTTCAACTTCAACCTCATTAAAACCGCTCATTAACGTTCTTCACGACTTACATCAATCAAGCATCTTTAGTACCGAACGAGATAAGTTAACTGGCTTAGCTAACCGTGTCGGTTTTAAACGTAAAATGTTGTCTAAAATGCCCATGTCAGACGGCATGTTAGTGCTGATAGATATTCGACAATTTCGGTTTGTGAACGATTTGTTTGGTTTTTTATTTGGCGACAAATTTCTTAAAGCGTTTGCGAAGCGGATCGATAACCTTAATTGCAAAGCACAGTTTATCGCTCGAATGAACGGAAATGAGTTTCTATTGTTTTTTCACCAAAAATTGACAGTTGAGCAACTGCTTGAAATCAAGAGTGAATTACAAAAACCGTTTGAAATTGAACAGCAACCCATCAGTATCAAAATACAATTGGGTGTATTGTCATTAAGTGAACATCATGCCGAGGTCAGTTTGATGCTGCGCCGCTTAGATTTGGCATTAAAAAAAGCCAAAACATTAAAGCAAGCCATGGCATTTTATGATCAAGATGATGATAAAGCCCAATACAGAGAATTATTAATTATCAATGGCTTGCCTAAAGGGTTAAAGCAAAATCAGCTGTTTATGGTATTCCAACCCAAGTTAGATTTAAAAAGTGGTCACTGTAAGCAGGTTGAAGCGTTAATTCGTTGGCAGCATGACAGTTTGGGATTAATTTCGCCTAATGAGTTTATTCCATTAGCAGAACAAACTGGAATGATTAATATTTTGAGTACTTGGGTGTTAGATAACGTGCTAGCTCAACAAGTTAAATGGCGCAACACAGGGGTTTACGTTAATGTCGCCATTAATTTATCTTCTACTGATTTAGATAATCCCAATCTTGCCGCTGATGTTGCAAGCAAATTAGCTCAATATCTGGTGCCAGCCGAATCGATTACGATTGAAATCACTGAAAGTGTTTTAATGAAATCACTGGCACAAACCATTGTGACCTTAAATCAATTACGCGATATTGGGGTTAAACTTGCGATTGATGACTTTGGTACTGGCCACTCTTCTTTGGCTTATTTGCGTCATTTACCCGTTGATGAAGTGAAAATAGATAAAGCCTTTTTAGATGAGTTTGAAACTTCACCAGCGGCAAAGCAAATTGTTAAGACGAGTATCGATCTCGCTAAAAATCTGGGTTTTGAAGTGACGGTTGAAGGGGTTGAATCTAAGACAGTATTGGAAGCATTACATCATTTTGGGGTGGATACCATTCAAGGTGATTATTTTGCTAAACCTTTTACTGCCAGTGAGTTTGAGCACATATATCCGCAACTTAATTACCCACTCATCAGCTCTGCTCAAATTAACCAGCCATAAATTGTTATCCATAGCCCTAACGTCCTAAATCCCCTTGGATAGATGGGTTATTAATTCTGTCGGCATGGGCGCAAGTTGACGTTTCTGGTTCATACAGACCATTTCTATCGTTGCCGTTACTGCTGGTTTTTTCGCATTAGGTCGCCATATTTCCTGTTTCCACACTGTACGGTACTTACTTTCAAAATAAAATTGAGTGCGTACATCAATAATATCAGCAAATTCTACGCCATCGTGACATAACATATCACTGCGATAAACAGCAAAACCCAGTTGTTGTTGTTGCCAAAGTTGGCTGAGGATCTCTGCACCAATAACATGTTCACGAGCACGTTCGAAATATTTCAAAAAATTTGGATGATACACCACTCCTGAAAAGTCAGTATCTTCATAATAAATTTGTACTGAAAAAGAGTGCACTGGGCTGTATTGTTGTTGCGCAGGGACACGACTCATTACACTATGACCTTATGTTATTTACTGTGTTGCTATTAATCATTTAGGGGCAGAAGTAATTGCTGGTATTTACCCTGTTTTTTTAGTGCTATTAGTCCTTTGTCGAGTAACTCACTAAGGTGTTTTGATTGCGGATTAAGTTTAGAAAAAGCGACAAATATTTTACTGGTATGATTGTTAAATTTAGCTTGTATATCATTGTTAACTCCCATCCGCTTGATGTAAACGTCAGCAACAAGATCATACATGATAGCAGAGTCAATTCTGCCCACTAGTAACAAATTAGTTAATTGGCGTTGGCTATCTACAGTGATAACTTGGAGCTTTCGTTTTTCTACCAGTGTTGTGAATTCATCTCCATACTCATAGCCATTGATAATACCTATGGTGCTTTGGGTTGGCAGTTGCCATTTATTTTTTGCAACCGTAGGATAATCTTTGGCAAAGAAAAAAGAAGCCGTTATGGTAAAAAGAGGTTCATTACCGAAAACAAATCGGTCAATTGTACTTTGCTCTCTGGTAACATTAAATACGCCATCAACCGAGCCTCGTTCAGTCATAATTAATCCGCGAGCATAAGGGACTACAATAGTTGAGATGTTAACATCAACTTGCTCAAAAGCATGACGGATAATGTTGTGGGAAATACCTCGGCCAAATTCATCAGCAAAGGGTGGCCAGCTATCTTCAGCGGCTAGCGTAATTGATAATGGTTGTGCCACGGTATTGTGTATAGAAAGGAAACTGACAATAGTCATTAATATTAAAAATAAGTAATGTATTGATAAGCCAGAATATTTTGGCAGTAAAATGCAATCAAAAAGTACATTTTTTTGATATGTTGACGACATATAATCCTTTATCGAACAGTCCTGTAATGGCAAGGCAATAATAGCACTTCTAGCAATAAAGTGATATTTCATGTTTTTCATCATCAGTCCATTCTGTGAACTTTTAGTGATTAAGCGCTTGTTATATAAGTTTTTTCGATTACCGATAAGCGTAATCGGCACCCGTTACTGTATTCTTATATTTGATAAATTAACCTGGCTTAAATCCATTTGATACTGACCAATATCATTGAAGTTAAACTGCATCGGTTTGTTAATTTATGCGGTTATTCTATTGTGTTAGAACTTATGCAGTGTTGCTGTAATGGACTACAGTTGTGTGGCGCTAAGTTGTGGCTAATGAAGTTTTTAGCACGCAAAAGTCACTTGGTATCGCTCATTGGCACAAGCTTACGTGTTATATTATCTAGATCAATAATGGTGCTTCGATAGCGGTAAATTGTTGGCATTGATCGGTTAAAGATTTTGCTGTGAGGCGCTCAACACTTAATACGTGGGTATAGCATGTGGTTGTTTGGTTTATCTTTTTGAGTAATAAATCAAAATCACCATCACCAGAGAGTAAAATAACTTCATCTACCGTGGGCGCTATCTCGAGCATATCGATAGTGATCCCCACGTCCCAATCTCCTTTAGCCGAACCATCACTACGCTGAATATAGGGCTTAGTTTTTACGTTAAAGCCAATGTGTTTTAGCGCGTCTTGAAACTTTACCTGTCCATCATCAGCTGGCGCAATAGCATAAGCGATAGCATGAGAAATGTTCCCTCGTGCCGATAACTGCTTATACAAGGCTCGGTAATTAAACGAACGACCAAAACCTTGCTTACAGGTGTAATAAATATTTTGCACATCTACAAATACGGCAAGCGTTGTCATTATTACACCTGAAAAATTAAGGCTTTTGCGCTTGTTGAGCGGCAATAGCATTATTAAGTTGTTCTTCTACAAACCCAGGAGAGTGGGTTGACGAAGAAATAAGTCGGTACATTGCGGGGATCACTAATAAAGTTACCATGGTCGCAAATGCCATGCCAAAGAATATCACAGTTCCAACAGCAATACGGCTTTCACTCCCTGCGCCGGTAGAGACGATCAACGGTATTGCACCAATTAATGTGGTGAATGCCGTCATTAATATCGGCCGTAAACGACGTGCTGATGCATCAATAATGGCATTGTCCAGCGATAAGCCTCGATCGCGCAATTGATTGGCAAACTCGACAATTAAAATCCCGTTTTTAGTGACCATACCAATCAACATTATCATGCCTATTTGGCTGTAAATATTCATCCCTTGATGGGTAAGCACTAAACCTATAAAACCACCAAAAATGCCCATAGGAACGGTAAACATTACCACCGCTGGGTTGATGAAACTTTCAAATTGAGCTGCTAATACTAGATAAGCAATCAGCAATGCTAAACCAAACACTATCATTACGCCGGATTGATTTTCTTTAAAATCTTTTGACTCACCTGTGTAAGCAATCGAGATATCGCTGGGTAACAATGTTATTGCGCGTTGTTCTAAAAAGTCTAGCGCTTCCCCAAGGGTATAACCTTCACCTAAATTGGCTTTGATGGTGATCGATTTTTGTTTATTGGTATGACTCAATCTCTGTGGCGAGGCGACTTCTTCAACATGAGTAACAGTATCAAGGGTAATGAGTTGGCCTCTGCTTGAACGGAAGTAAATCTTGCTAAGATCAGTGATACTATTAAAGCTGTTTTCATCACCACGAAGGTAGACATCATACTCTTCACCGCGTTCGACAAACGTTGTCTCTTTGCGTCCACCTAGCATAATTTCTAATGTGGTGGAGATTTCTTCCACACTGATACCGAGTTCAGCAGCTCGCTGTTTATCAACAGTAACAACCAGTTCTGGGGTTGTTTCCGCATAATCTAAATCAGCCCCTGAAAGCATCGGACTTGCATCAGCCTCTTGTTGCAGCACTTGAGCCCATTTGAATAACTCTGAATAGTCAGAGCCTCCGAGCACAAACTGCACCGGTTCACTGGATTGACCTCTAAATCCTGGCAGCATAGGGCGTACCATCACATCGGGAATATCTTTTAAGGTTTGAGCGATTAATGCCAGTGCTTGTTTAATATTAGTGTCACGATCTTGCCAATCTTCCAGCTGGATGATGGCAAATCCTGTTTGGTCTCCGGCTCGACCACCAAATGCTGGTGCTTCAACACTGAATGATTTCACTACACCTTGACCTAACAGTGGCATCAATCTACTTTCAACAATATCCATGTTGGCGATCATACGATTATAACTGGTGCCTTCGGCGCCTTTAATAAACGCAAATAACACGCCGCGATCTTCTTGTGGTGACAGCTGTGAAGGGACTTGTTGCATCAGCATGTAGCTACCACCAATGCAGGCGATGATGATCAGCGGTGCTGCTATACGCCAGCGTAATGCCCATTTAACCAGTCTACGATAACCTCGCTCCATACGGGCAAACCCATTATCGATAGCAATATTAAAACGATTTTTCTTCACATTGGCTTTTAAGAGTTTACTGCTCATTACTGGCGTTAATGTTAGGGCGATAAGTGATGAAAACAGCACCGACATCGCCAGCATCACCGAAAACTCGGTAAACAGCAATCCAACCATGCCATCCATAAATGAAATAGGTAAAAATACCATTACCAAAACTAGTGTGGTGGAAATAACCGCAAAACCAACCTCGCGCGTTCCCTTATAAGCAGCGAGGATCGGTTCTTCACCTTGCTCAATATGGTGGAAGATATTCTCAACAACTACGATAGCGTCATCAACCACCAGTCCAATAGCTAAAATCAGTGCCATTAGGGTTAATAAATTAATTGAATAACCTAAGCTGTATGCCGCTATAAATGCAGCAATTAATGATACCGGAACCGTCACCGCAGGAATAAGCGTTGCGCGCACTTGTCCGATAAAAATGTACAACACCAGGATAACCAGTACCCCAGTAATAAACAGGGTGTTGTATACCTCATTAATTGAGCGTGCAATAAACACGTTAGCATCATAATCAACAATCAGTTTTGTGCCTTCGGGCAGAAAACTCTGCACTTTATCGACTTCTTGTTGTACTCGCGTCGAGATGTCTAATGGATTGGCATCTGATTGTGGCACTATGCCGAGACTTAAGTTAACAATGCCGTTACTTTTAAAGGTCGAGTTTTCATTCTCAGCACCGACAAACACGCTCGCGACATCTTTAAGGTAAATCGGTGTGCCATCATCTGCGGTGTGAACCACTAGATAATTAAAGTCTTCTGGGCTGTAATAGAGTCGTTTCGTTCTGACTGACATGACGGTCGTGTCATTGCGAACTTCACCACCGGGTGTTTCAAGGTTTTCAGTATTCAATGCACTGATAATGTCGTTGGTGGTAACATTTCTACCGGCCATTAATTGCGGTTTTAGCTGCACATACATGACTTTGTATAAGCCACCAGAAATATTAACCGAGCTCACACCAGTAATTAAGCTAAATCGGTCTTCTAATACTCGCTGGGCGTAATCGGTCAGCTGAGTACGGTCCATATTTTCAGAGCTTAAGTTGACGTAAATTGATGGCTCACCCGTGCCATTATCTTTCGATACAATAGGATCATTTGCTTCATCAGGTAAGCGACGTTGTGCTTTTGCTACGGCGTCACGGACGTCACTTACGCCTTCAGTTAAGTCCCAACCCAGCTCAAATTTGATTGAAATACGTGACATGCCATTTCGAGTCGTTGAGGTGATTTCATCAATACCACTAATACCTGTTAATTCATCTTCGAGATTTTTAGTGATTTTACTTTCCATTATCGTCGCCGATGCACCGCTATAAGTGGTCATCACTGTTACGACAGGATTTTGCACGTCGGGCATTTCTCTCACTGACAGTTTGGAGAAAGACACTAAACCAAATACGCACAGCAACAGACTTAATACAATCGCAACAACAGGGCGCTTAACCGCCGTATCACTTAGCCACATTATTTATGCTCCTGTTGCACAGGAGACGTTTCCGATTGAGTCGCTAACTCTTTCACTTTGACACCATCACGCATGTTGACCAAGCCTTGAACTACGATGTGATCACCAATGTTGATACCAGATTCCAGTAAGACTTGGTCTTTAATTCTTGCGCCTAACATCACTTGGGTACGAGTAGCGATATTATGCTTATCGATCACGTAGACATACCGTTTTGTACCTGAATATTCAAGAGCTTGTACTGGCACTATTGGTGATGACACACTTGGAAATACTAGCGTAGCTGACATCATCATACCGGGCTTTAATTGACCCTTTTGATTATCAAACTGACTGCGAATGTTGAGGTTGAGTGTGGCTGAATTGACACGAGGGTCAATGGCGATGATTTTGCCTGTGAAGGTGGTTTTATTCCAAGCTCTACTGGTCGCCTTGACTGACATTCCCGTGCTGAGTTGTGATAAATAATGCTCTGGCACTTGTAAGTCCAACTGAAGCACAGACAAGTCATCAAGTGATAATAGAGACTCATTAATGGTAACCATTTTTCCGCGACTGAAATTGACTAGGCCGGTATTACCCGAAAAGGGCGCGGTTAATGTATGGTAGTCAAGGTCAGTTTTGGCTGATTCTAGTCGGGCAAAAGCGATATCAACAGTCGATTTTTGCGCTTCTATTTCAGTTTGGGTAATGGCGTTAACATGGATTAACTTGTTAAATTCGTTAAGCTTGCGAACTTCATCTTGATAATAAGCTTGGGCTTCGGTCACGCTGGCTTTAGCTTTACGGTTATCAAGCGTCAGTAATGCTTGCCCTTGCTTGACGTATTGATTGGATGTGACTTCTATATTATCTATTTTGCCTGCAACTTGCGGGGCTATCATTACTGAGTGAGTCGCGACAAGTTTTCCTATTAAGGTAATTGATTGTGAAAGCTCATGTTGTTCAACGATGGCTGTGATAACAGGCACAACTTTTTCTGCGTGCATAGCCTTGGGCGCGGCGTTAACTGTGTGAACAAATCCAACATATCCCATAATCAATATGGTAGTTGAAAAAAGATATTGGCTAAGTTTTTTGATCATCTGAGTACACATCTCTATAAACAATAATGGAAGGTGTCGTTGCGCGACGACATTGGCTAATGGCTAGCCGGTGATTGATGTTTGGGTATTGTAATTATTTTTGCTTAATTGAGCGTAAAGTAATGTAAATCTTTCGATTTTCTTTGTAACAAGGCGCATATGAAGCAAGGGGGTGCAACAATTAATCGTCACAAAAAAGCCATATCAGTTGATATGGCTTTTATTTAAGTGTTGGTTTCATCGCTAGAGCAAGATCTTCATTATGCCTGCAATATAACCATTACTTATTAACGGGTTCATTTGTAAACTCTATGTTTTGTTTTTTATTTGCTGGGGCAACACCCATAAAATATTCGTAGCTGTTATCTGATGAGTTCTTTTTGGCATCATCGTCACTTAGCTTAATACTGGTTTGGTCAGAGAATAGAGTGTACTTAGCTTTGGGTTGTTGTACTGAAGGCTGGACTTGTTTAGGCGCCTGCTTAAGGATAACGTTTTTCACCTCAGCCGTGTCCATTTTAGGTTTGTTACTGACTTTTTGAGTAGAAGCAACCTCATTGAATTTGTAGTTAAATACTCCATTACCTTCAATGTTTTCGACACTTGATTTATCTTGATTTTGGTATGAAGCTAAAATGCCATGTTTACCTAAAGGGATCTCGTGAAACAGTTTTTTACCTGTACCCACCTTGGTGCCATTTACATACCAATCAGCTGGAACATTACTGATTAACGTCACCATCGCCGATACTAAACCTAGTTTTTCATTCAGTATAGTGTCGATTTTGTTGTTATATGAAGGTTTAAATTTCATCGCGACTTTATAATGAAGATCGCCTTTCATATTCATGTTGGCATCAAGAACTTCATATGACAATAAAACACTTTTATCGTTTAAAAATGGTGATTCATTGCGAGTATTAGATAAAATGCTGCTTTTAGACTCTTTCAAACAATCTGCGATAGTTTGGTATTTTGAACATTCAGTAGATCCATTGATATTGACTGGCAAAGTACTCGTTGATTTTGACAAGTCTGCGATTAAACGATTCGTGATATCGGTTTTAAGTTTAAATAATTGCTGACTTTTAGTTGTGCGTTTATTATTTATTACTTCATATTCAGACAGTATTTCGACTTTTTCAGTTTCCAGAAGTTTACTGTCTTGCTCTGCTTTAAGGGTCAGTTCATCGACTAGATTGACAGAGTCTTCAATTTTTTTATAGGTATCTGCAAGCGCTGTTTTGGCTCGAATGACCTTAGGTAATTCTGTAATTAATTCGTTGTATCGATTTTGTTCTGCAACAATCGTTTTTTTTATATTTTCTATATCGTAGGCTTTTTTATTAAGCTGTGAGAACTTGTCGTTAACTGTGATCAGCAGAGTATCAATATCATATTGATCTTCAATCTTATTGAGGGTCTGCTTTTCTGACGAGGTAATGACTTCGAGTGCCGCAAATGAGTTGCTAGCGTATAAGCACAATAAAGCAAGGCTGATTGAACCGTATCTCACTGATATCTCCATTAAATTTCTCTTCAAGCTAGAACCATCGACACTCTGTAATGCGCTGAGTGTAATCAGCAAAGAGTAAAATAATCCATTAATATTTTATGATACTGAAGTTATTTTGGCTTTACAAACAGATTTAGTGCATTACTTACAATAAATTGACAGTTTTTTGACACATGTTGATATTTCTACAGAGCATTCTCAATAATAACCTTTCACATACGAGCTAATATAATAAAGCAGAGCTTAGGGCTCTGCTTTATTCGATACTTCTATTTCAACACTATCACTCAAGCTTAACAATTGTTAACAATTTGTGCGAAAGTGTTTAGGTTACTTGTTTAAGCGCTTGTATTTTAGTCGATGAGGTTCAACGACATCAGTTCCTAAGGTATTCTTTAACCAAGTTGAATACTCAGTATAGTTGCCTTCATAGAAGTTCACTTTGCCTTCGTCTCGATAATCCAAAATATGAGTTGCAATGCGGTCGAGGAACCAACGGTCATGAGAAATAACCATTGCACACCCAGGAAACTCTAATAAGGCTTCTTCGAGAGCTCGCAATGTTTCGATGTCTAAATCGTTGGTGGGTTCATCGAGTAGCAATACGTTGCCACCAGCTTGCAATAATTTGGCTAAATGTACTCGGTTGCGCTCACCACCCGATAAGGTGCCGATGATTTTTTGCTGGTCGCCACCACGGAAGTTAAAGCGGCCAACATAAGCACGGCTCGATATCTCGGTGTTGTTGATACGCATAATATCGTGACCGCCAGATATCTCTTGCCAGACAGTATTTTTATCATTCATTGAATCGCGGAACTGATCTACCGAGGCGATTTGAACCGACTCACCGACAGAAATATCGCCACTGTCCGGTTGCTCATCACCTGAGATCATTTTGAACAAGGTTGATTTACCAGCACCGTTAGCACCAATAATACCGACAATTGCCCCTTTTGGGACTGTGAAGGTTAGGTCGTCAATCAGTACGCGGTCACCATATGACTTGGTTAAATTAGTCACTTCGATCACTTTATCACCAAGGCGTGGCCCTGGCGGAATGAACAACTCATTAGTTTCGTTACGTTTTTGATAATCGTTAGTGTTGAGTTCTTCAAAACGAGCCATACGGGCTTTGCCCTTAGACTGACGACCTTTGGCACCTTGTCTTACCCATTCTAGTTCTTTAGCAATGGTTTTTTGACGAGCGCTTTCGGTAGATGACTCTTGCTGTAAACGGGCATCTTTTTGCTCAAGCCAAGATGAGTAGTTGCCCTGCCATGGAATACCTTCACCGCGATCGAGCTCTAAAATCCAGCCTGCAGCATTATCTAAGAAATAGCGGTCATGGGTAATCGCCACGACTGTGCCAGTATATTCTTGTAAAAAATGCTCTAGCCAAGCCACAGACTCAGCATCTAAGTGGTTGGTCGGTTCGTCAAGTAATAGCATTTCAGGCTTTTCAAGTAACAAGCGACAAATTGCGACACGCCGGCGTTCACCACCAGAAAGTACAGCTATTTTTTCATCCCAATCGGGGAGGCGTAACGCATTTGCTGCACGTTCCAGAATATGATCTATATTGTGGGCATCTTGAGATTGGATAATAGCTTCTAGTTGACCTTGCTCTTTAGCGAGGGCATCAAAATCAGCATCGGGCTCAGCATAAGCCGCATAAACCTCATCTAAACGGGTTAGGGCATTTTTAGCTTCACTTAAGGCTTCTTCAACGGCTTCGCGAACTGTTTGTTGCTCATTTAAGCGAGGTTCCTGGGGTAAATAACCAATTTTCAATCCAGGCATTGGGCGTGCTTCACCTTCGATTTCAGTGTCTATGCCGGCCATAATACGCAGTAATGTCGATTTACCTGAACCGTTTAAGCCGAGCACACCAATTTTGGCGCCAGGAAAGAAACTTAATGAAATATCTTTTAAAATCTGCTTTTTAGGCGGGACAATTTTACCCACACGAAGCATGCTGTATACAAACTGAGCCATAATAATACTGTCTAATTGTCAATAAAGATGATGATAATTCTACTGTATTATAGGCTGAACTCAACAGGCAATTGTGTGATTTGCTCCTGAGTGTTTTTTCGGCCACATAAGATCTAAAATTTGCCAGTCTATTGGCATAAACATGAATCGTTTTGTATTCAGAACACAGTGAATTTCATGTTGTTTATACTGTAAATCATTATCGTTGCAGAGTAGAATACGCCGCAACCCTACTATATAGATAATGATGTTGGAGCTACCATGTTGAAGAAAGCGATGAATATTGCGGATTATGATCCAGAATTATTTAAAGCCATTGAAGATGAAACTTGTCGTCAAGAAGAACACATTGAATTGATTGCATCTGAAAACTATACCAGTCCACGTGTGATGGAAGCGCAAGGTTCTCAGTTAACTAACAAGTATGCTGAAGGTTATCCAGGTAAGCGTTACTATGGTGGGTGCGAATACGTTGATGTGGTTGAAACATTAGCGATTGAACGCGCAAAAGAATTATTTGGTGCCACATATGCCAACGTGCAGCCTCATTCTGGTTCACAAGCTAACAGTGCGGTATTTATGGCGCTATTAAAGCCAGGTGACACTGTATTAGGTATGAACTTAGCCCACGGCGGTCACTTAACTCACGGTTCACCAGTTAACTTTTCCGGCAAGCTTTACAACATCATTCCTTACGGCATCGACGAGTCAGGTAAAATTGACTATGACGAAATGGAACGCTTAGCTATTGAGCACAAGCCTAAGATGATGATCGGCGGTTTTTCGGCATTTTCAGGCATAGTCGATTGGGCTAAAATGCGTGAGATTGCTGATAAAGTTGGTGCTTATTTGCTTGTTGATATGGCTCACGTTGCTGGCTTAGTGGCTGCAGATGTTTATCCAACGCCTGTGCCTCATGCACACGTTGTGACCTCAACAACCCATAAAACATTGGCTGGCCCACGTGGCGGTATTATTATTTCTGCAGCTAATGATGAAGACTTATATAAAAAGTTGAACTCAGCGGTATTCCCTGGTGGCCAAGGTGGCCCTTTAATGCATGTTATCGCCGGTAAAGCGGTTGCATTTAAAGAAGCATTAGAGCCAGAGTTTAAAGTATATCAACAGCAAGTTGTTAAAAATGCTAAAGCTATGGTAAGTGTGTTTTTAGATCGTGGTTACAAAATTGTTTCTGGCGGTACAGAAAACCATTTAATGTTGGTTGATTTAATTGGCCGAGATTTAACGGGTAAAGAAGCAGATGCTGCATTGGGCAATGCCAACATTACCGTGAACAAAAACTCAGTACCTGATGATCCACGTTCACCATTCGTCACCTCTGGTGTTCGTATTGGAACACCAGCAATTACTCGTCGTGGCTTTAAAGAAGCAGAAGCGAAAGAGTTAACCGGCTGGATTTGTGACATTCTTGATGATGCATCTAACGCCGAAGTGGCTGAACGAGTGAAAGGTCAAGTGTTGGCATTATGTGCTCGATTCCCTGTATACGGTTAATCGTCTCTTGATGCCTGTTGAAAAGGTTTAGGTTAACCTTGCTCAACAAATAGGATAAACTTTAATGGCCGCTAATTGTTAGCGGCCATTTTGTTTTTTTCTGCAGGAGGCTCAATGCATTGCCCTTTTTGTAGCGCGACCGATACCAAAGTTATAGATTCTCGATTAGTGGCTGATGGTCACCAAGTTCGTCGCCGCCGGGAATGTACCGAATGCCATGAGCGTTTCACTACCTTTGAGGGTGCAGAATTAGTGATGCCCAGAGTGATTAAACGTGACGGTACTCGGCAACCCTTTGATGAAGAAAAGCTGCGTGGCGGCATGCTGCGTGCCGTTGAAAAACGTCCTGTTTCAATCGATGAAATTGAACAAGCATTGACTAAAATCAAATCAACGCTGCGCGCAACGGGCGAACGCGAAGTTAATTCTGAAATGATTGGTAATCTTATGATGGAACAGTTGATGAACCTTGATAAAGTTGCTTATATCCGCTTTGCATCAGTTTATCGAGCATTTGAAGATGTATCACAATTTGGTGAGGCCATTGCCAAATTACAAAAGTAATGGCGACAAAAATCATCTTTTTATGACGGCATCTGAGCAATAAGAGATTACCTAATATGGCTAACTTTTCTACCTTCGACACTCAAATGATGAGCCGTGCGATAGCACTCGCCGAGAAAGGTCGTTATACCACTCGGCCAAATCCTTGTGTCGGTTGCGTCATTGTCGCCAATGGTCAGATTATCGGTGAAGGTTATCACCAGCGTGCAGGCCTAGGCCACGCCGAAGTCAATGCGCTTAAAATGGTTCGCGATAATGGCTTTTCGGCACAAGATGCTACCGCGTATGTCACTCTTGAGCCGTGTAGCCATTACGGCCGTACACCACCTTGTGCTTTAGGCTTAATTAATGCCAAGGTCGCTCGAGTTGTTATTGCTGTTACCGATGCCAATCCACAGGTTGCTGGCCGCGGTATCAGCATGTTACGTGATGCAGGTATTCAAGTTGATATCGGATTACTGACAGAGCAAGCTTATGCGCTAAATTTGGGTTTCATGAAGCGGATGAAAACTGGCTTGCCTTGGGTGACAGTGAAAATAGCCGCCAGTTTAGACGGTAAAACAGCCCTGTCGAATGGAGTGTCAAAGTGGATTACCGGTGACGCTGCCAGGGCCGATGTGCAAAAGTATCGAGCGAGGCATTGCGCATTAATCACTGGGGTTGAAACTATTCTTGTTGATGACCCTAGCTTAAATGTCCGTTATGAAGCGCTTGGTGAATTAACCACTTATCATACGCAAGAAGACATATTCCAACCTTTAAGGGTGGTGCTTGATAGCCAAGCTAGATTAACGTCAGCCCAGCAGTTATTTTCGATTCAAAGTCCTATTTTACTGGTTTCAGGCTGTGCATATTCTGACAAGGTCAAAATTGACTTTCCACAGCACGTTGATTTTCTGCAATTAGAGTGTGACTCGTCAGGTAGAATCCCTTTGTTAGCTTTGCTAACGTATTTAGGTCAGCATAGCAATAGCGTGTTAGTTGAAGCCGGGGCAACGTTAGCCGGCGCATTTGTTGCTCAAGGTCTCGCTGATGAAGTAGTGCTTTATCAGGCAGCTAAACTTTTAGGCAGCCATGGACGTAATATGTTGCAGCTACCCGATTACAGTGCGATGGATCAAACACCGTCGTTGCAATTAATTGATGAGCGTAGCATTGGACAAGATAAGCGATATATCCTTAGATATAATCAATCGTATTAATGTGCGAGTGCTTAGGCGAAAACCCGAGCAAGAGCAAAGTTTATAAGCAAAAAGTGAGTCATTATGTTTACTGGGATAATCGAAGCCCTTGGCACATTACGTAAAATTGATCGAAAAGGTGACGATATTCGCTTAACGGTTGCTAGCGGTAAGCTAGATTTAACCGATGTAAAGCTAGGTGACAGCATTGCGACTAATGGTGTGTGTTTAACGGTTGTTGAACGTTTAGGTGATGGTTATGTTGCTGATATATCAGCTGAAACTGTCGCGTTAACCGGTTTTAGTCATTATCAAGTCGGCCAAAAGGTTAATCTTGAAAAAGCGGTTACGCCAACCACAAGGTTGGGGGGGCACATGGTCAGCGGCCACGTGGATGGCATCGCAAAAGTAGAGCAATGTGCTTATCGAGGTAAAGCGCTTGAGTTTTGGTTATCGACACCAGCGCAATTAAGTCGTTACATCGCTCACAAAGGTTCGATTACCATTGACGGTGTTAGTTTAACCGTCAATGAAGTTGATGGTCATCGCTTCAGATTAACCATAGTGCCTCATACTGCGGGCGAAACTACGCTGGTGCATTTGAAAGTCGGTGATAGCGTTAACATTGAAGTGGATTTAATTGCCCGTTATTTAGAACGATTAATGCAACCAGAAGCTCACCATGCACAACCTTCATCGGGCGTGACCATGGAATTACTCGCTAAATCAGGTTTTTTGCGTTAGTTGTTGCCGTAAAATATCATTCGTACCCAGTACCCGAAGTGTAAAAACACACGGTATAAACAGATTTAATGCCTAAGGTTTAAATCGAATACTTAATCAATAAAGGTCTGACAATGGCGCTACATAGCATAGAAGAAATCATTGAAGATATTCGTCAAGGCAAGATGGTTATCTTGATGGATGATGAAGACAGAGAGAATGAAGGCGATTTGATTATGGCCGCTGATAAAGTGACGCCAGCTGCAATCAACTTCATGGCCACTTATGGCCGCGGATTAATTTGCCAAACCATGACCAAAGAGCGTTGTCAGCAGCTTAACTTACCTTTAATGGTGACCAACAATAACGCCCAGTTTTCAACTAATTTTACGGTTTCAATTGAAGCAGCAACTGGGGTGACCACAGGTATTTCAGCCCATGATCGTGCTGTAACAGTTCAAGCTGCCGTTGCTAAAGATGCTAAAGCCTCTGATTTGGTACAGCCTGGACATATTTTTCCATTGATGGCGCAAGAAGGTGGGGTATTAACTCGTGCTGGCCATACCGAAGCGGGTTGCGATTTAGCGCGCTTAGCAGGATGTGAACCGTCAGGCGTGATAGTTGAAATTTTAAACGAGGATGGCACTATGGCTCGCTGTCCGGATTTAGAAATATTCAGTGAAAAACATGGCATTAAAATAGGCACTATTGCCGACTTGATTGAGTACCGTAATACCAACGAAACCACGGTTGTTCGCGAAGCTCAGTGTAAATTACCCACTCGTTTTGGTGAGTTTACTATGGTGACCTTTAGAGACACTATCGATAATCAATTACATTACGCCTTGATTAAAGATGAAGTAAAATCAAATTGTTTGGTGCGTGTTCATTTACAAAACACCTTCAATGATTTGCTGCATTCTGAACGTGATCAAAAGCGCAGTTGGCCATTAGAAAAAGCCATGGCAAGGATTGCTTTAGAAGGTGGTGTTTTAGTGTTGCTGGGTAATGATGAACATACAAGTAACTTATTGGCCAAAGTCAAAGCGTTCGAAGCTGAAGACAATGGTCAATCTCCAGCGCCAGCAATGTGGCAAGGAACATCTCGTCGTGTTGGCGTAGGCTCGCAAATTCTGTCGAGTTTAGGTGTTACGACTATGCGCTTATTAAGCTCACCAAAACGTTACCATTCACTGTCGGGTTTCGGTTTAGAAGTGACTGATTATATAGCTGAATAATTTTAGCTCGTGGTAAATTTAACAATTTCATTAATTGCATAGCGCTCAGGGCTTTTGGCTGTGATATTATAACGCCTCTTTTTGCCCCGAGCCGGGTGCTTTAGCTAATTTAGGTAAGATAGAATGAACGTAGTTCAAGGTAATATCGAAGCGAAAAATGCCAAAGTGGCGATCGTGATCTCGCGATTCAATAGCTTTTTAGTTGAAAGTTTGCTTGATGGTGCAATAGACACATTAAAGCGTTTTGGCCAGGTTAGTGACGACAACATTACTGTTGTTCGCGTCCCTGGTGCAGTTGAATTACCCCTTGCCGCAAAGCGTGTTGCTGCAAGTGGCAAGTTTGACGGTATCATTGCATTAGGTGCTGTCATTCGTGGCGGAACACCTCATTTTGAATTTGTTGCTGGTGAATGTAATAAAGGTCTTGCACAAGTTGCATTAGAGTATGATCTTCCTGTTTCATTTGGTGTATTAACCACAGATACCATTGAGCAAGCTATTGAGCGCTCAGGTACTAAAGCAGGCAATAAAGGTGGCGAAGCAGCCCTTAGTTTGCTTGAAATGGTTAATGTACTGCAACAACTAGAACAACAGCTGTAATAGTAGGAAAAGTATGAAACCTTCAGAGCGCCGTAAGGCCCGCCGTTTAGCCGTTCAAGCCATTTATTCATGGCAGTTAAGTAAAAACAAAGTTGCTGACGTAGAACATGAGTTTTTAACTGAACAGAACACTGACGGTGTTGATGTCGCTTATTTTCGTGAGTTGTTAACTGGTGTAGCATCAAAAACATCGCAAATTGATGAGCTATTAAAGCCGCATCTTGATCGTAATTTTGAAGAAGTGTCACCAGTAGAAAAAGCCATTGTGCGTCTGGCAACTTACGAGTTGACCTTCCGTAAAGATGTGCCGTTTAAAGTGGCGATTAACGAAGGTATCGAGTTAGCGAAAGCGTTTGGTGCTGAAGATAGTCACAAATTTGTTAACGGCTTGCTTGATAAGTTAGTGAAGCATAAGTAACACCAGAACGGTATCTTCGGATACCGTTTTCATTTGTTGTTAATGGTTTCAAAATTAAGGTGGACGGTTTACCGTACCAGACTGAATGTGAAAGAATTCCAACTCATTGAACATTACTTCCGCAATAAAGGCCAAAAAAGGCGCGATGTTGAATTAAGCATCGGCGATGACTGTGCGTTAGTGAATCCTGCAGACAATAAATCCATTGCGATTTCTTGTGATACTCTCGTTGAGGGGGTTCATTTTTTAGCCGACATCCCCGCCCATGCTTTAGGGTACAAATCGTTAGCGGTTAATCTTTCTGATCTTGCTGCTATGGGGGCGGAACCTGCTTGGTTTACCTTAGCTCTCACACTACCTAGCGTTGATCAACCCTGGTTAGCCAGCTTTAGTGAAGGCTTATTTGAGATTGCCGAATACTACGGTATAGCCTTAATCGGCGGCGATACCACTCGGGGACCGCGCAGTATCAGTATCACCATTAATGGCCAAGTGATAAAAGGCACTGCGTTGACTCGTGCTGGTGCCAAAAATGGCGATTGGATATACGTCACTGGTACTTTAGGTGACTCAGCATTGGGTCTTGATATTCTCAGAGGTGCCCAAAGCGTCAATACTGAAGATAAAGAATACCTGATTAATCGACATTATTACCCCACACCTCGAGTCTTGGCAGGTCAAGCACTGCGAACGCTTGCAACAAGTGCTATTGATTTATCTGATGGCTTAATATCCGATATTGGTCATGTGTTAACGGCATCGAAAGTGGGAGCGACAATCGATGTAAATAAAATTCCGTTATCAAAATCAATCAAAGCTAACCTCAGCCGTGAAGATGCTTTAAGTTATGCATTAACTGGCGGAGAAGATTATGAGCTGTTATTTACTGTACCTGAGTCACAGCGCGGTGCAATCAATACTGCTTTGATCCATGCTGGGGTGAAATTCGTTAAAATTGGTCAAATCTGTGCTGGTGATAAATTAAAATTAGTCGATGATGGCCAGGAATTTAACCTCATTTCACGTGGCTTTGTACATTTCTAATGTGAATATTATGAGACTATTAACCCAAGATAAATTTGTTAAAAAGCTGTCATTAGTCCATCCAATACACTTTTTGGCACTAGGCTTTGGCAGTGGTAAAGCAGCAAAAGCGCCGGGTACCTTTGGTACTTTAGCTGCGATACCTTTAGTGCTTTTGATGCAACAATTAAGCTTAACCCATTACTTAATCATTACCTGTATTAGCATGCTTGCTGGATTCTATATTTGTGGAAAAGCTGCTAAGGACATGGGGGTGCACGATCATGGTGCTATTGTATGGGATGAAGTTGTTGGATTGATGATTACCATGATTGCAGCGCCTTTAGGTTTTATGTGGTTAGCACTTGGTTTTGTACTATTTCGCTTTTTCGACATTGTTAAACCATGGCCTATCCGATGGCTCGATGCCAAAGTGCATGGTGGTTTTGGGATAATGATTGATGACGTATTAGCGGGTGTATTTTCGTTAATCGGGGTGCAACTTGCGGTTTATTATTTATAAGTAACCTGAATTTTGGATAACAAACGACTATCAAAAAGTCCTTTTTTTTCCTCACTGAGTTGATAGGCTTGTTATCGATGCATTCAGTCGCAAGATGCTGAATCTTGTTAAAATAATAAGTTTAGCGCGCGAGGTGGTAAAATAAGTTCATTTTTATTACCTTCTCATCTTTATCTCGATTTCAGGTTAAGCACTTTATATATAAAGATTTATAAAACAAAAAAGAGCCCATTTGTGCTCTTTTTCGCTAACGGCATTCAATAAAATCAGTCGAAGTGAATTTATTAAGATGATGTTCCGGTAAGTAGATTAGTGCGCAATTGCTCTAACTCTGTATTGATATTAGTTAATCGTTGCTTATAATCTGTTTCATAAACTGTGCAGTTAAATAGTTTACCAATCGGGTTGTAGCGTGACATCCATAATTGCTTTATATAATTGTCAAGAGAGCAGTAATCAGGCTTTATGACTGTGTGAGCAGAGCTCGTTGAAACCGGTTCCTTTACTAAGCTTACAATATACTCAGCCATAAGGTTGTCACTGTCTGTGGGCTTATACAAAGCATCTGCTAGCCATTTTTCATAAAAGGCGACTTCATCAGACTGCACTTCAATTAACATTTGTTCTCTGACATTATGAGCAAACTGCCATTCACCAGAAAATACTCTCTCAAAATCGTTGTTAGTTAATTCGAATGGCGTTTGCCAAGTGGTGACTTTATTTACAAACGCGCTATCGAGGGTCTTAGCTACAGTGCTGGCAAAGTTAAGTTGAGATTTGATGACGCTAACGGCAATCATATGGTTGACTATAGAGCGAGATGAGTGATAAACCATATTCCAGAATTGAGCATCTGTAGTTAAAAATGTTAACAAGGCCTCATTGGCATTAAGTTTAGTGGCCCCGTCAAAGTTGATTAAAACGCTAAGTTCACTGATTGCTCGTAAGTTAAGTAGTGGTAACCATTTAAATAGACTCTCAGGTGTTAAATACTGAATATCTTCTTGCCAATAAGGCATTTCAATCAGCTTGTTATAATGGGTGATATTGGCTTTATGTGCCTTAATTGCTTGTAAAATACTATCGTGATTTTTTTCAATAAATTCATTACAGCTTGCTACATCTGTTTGATAACACGATTTTTTGTAATCGCTTAATAGTTGATTTTCTTCATCATTGAAACTTAATGTCGTGGCCATTTCTTTAGCCGTTACATCCTCAATAGTGCCGCTAAAAGCTTGCAAATATACAAAACCATTTTGAGCAGGGTCAATCGATTGTTGTTTTAACCAAGTTTCAACTAAAAGCGTGTTAGGTGACTTTGTTCTGTCTGTGGCGTTAATGGCCACTAAACAGACAACAATAAATACTAGTAAGCTGCACATTAGTCCGACAACAACACCCAAGCCCTTTATTACTTTGATCATTATGATTTATCCGTAAATCCATATTAACTTTACGTTAACATATTGATTTGCTTTTTATAAGTGCGTAACGATTATTGCAATAGTTCACGGGCGTTAGCTAAGGTGTTTTCGGTTATGACATCGCCACCCAATAAGCGTGCAAGTTCATTCACCCGTTGCTCTTTATCCAAGGCCTGCATGGTCGTTTCTGTGTTGCCACCTTTATTAAATTTATTCACAAACATGTGCTGATGACCATTACCCGCAACTTGCGGCAAATGGGTGACGCATAACACTTGGGTCGACTCGCCAAGACTGCGTAACATGCGTCCGACGACAGAGGCTGTTGGACCTGAAATACCCACATCAACTTCATCAAATATTAATGTTGGAGTGGCAACTTTTTTCGCCGTGATCACTTGAATCCCCAATCCAATGCGCGATAGCTCACCGCCGGAGGCGACTTTTGAGATCGGTTGCAATGGTTGTCCTGGGTTAGTGGTCACCATAAACTCAATGTTATCGCAGCCATTAACTGAAATGTTGTGCGGATTATGATTAATCTGAATGGTAAACTTACCCTTAGGCATGTTGAGTTCATGAATAGATTGAGTCACTAACTTATCTAATTCCTTGGCATAACGGCTGCGGCTTTGGCTGAGTTTTTGTGCATTGGTTAGATAAGCATTTCTGGTGTCTGCAAGTTGTTGTCTTATTTCATCTAATTTAGTTTCATCGTCAGCAAGTTCGGCTAATTCACTCATAAGCGCTTGATGATGTAGCGCTAGCTTGTCAGCACTCACATGATGCTTGCGCGCCAATTGCATTGCCATTGATAGGCGTTTTTCTAAATAGACGAAATGTTCAGGATCAAGCTCTAAACTACTTAAATAACTCTCAATTTCGCTAGCGCTTTCTTGTACTTGGATTAATGCATCATTGATCATAGTGCTAATCGGGCTAAGTGATTCATCGTAGCCTTGAAGCGTATCAGCAATAGTGGCTACTTTATTGAGTAGTGATTCGATATTAGCATCATCATTTTCGGTCAATAAATGCAAGCCCGCTTGGCAACGTTCAATTAGATCTGTGCCATTGGCTAAGCGTTTATGTTCCTGTTCTATTTCATCAAACTCATCTAAGCCTAAGTTGAATTCATTAAGCTCTTCAACTTGATATTGGAGTAACTGTTGACGAGAAATACGCTCATGCTGAGCTTGCTCAAGATCCTTCAGCTCGTTTTCAACTTGCTTGCAGCGTTGGTAGCTGGCACTGACACTATCGAGTAGTAGTCTGTGATTTGCATAGTTGTCGAGTAGGTTTAATTGATGTTCGCTTTTGAGCATAGCGTGATGAGCATGTTGGCCGTGAATACCAATCAATAACTGGCCGATGGCTTTTAATTGTGTCACAGGAACTGGATTACCATTAATGTAGGCTCTTGAGCGGCCATCACTGCTAATGGTTCGACGCAATATGCATTCATCTTCAGCATCGAGATCGCTATCTTCAAGCCAACGTTTAGCTAAAGGCACATCGACAAGGGTAAACCTTGCACTCACTTCGGTTTTGCTGGCGCCAGGTCTGACAGTATTGGCATCACTACGATTACCAAGACATAACCCAAGTGCATCGATTGCAATCGATTTACCTGCACCAGTTTCGCCGGTGATGCTTGTCATACCGGCTTTAAAATCGAGTTCTAAAAAACGCACGATAGCAAAATTATTGATGCTGAGTTGGCAAAGCATAATGAATTCCTGTCAATAAACGACCAAACCACTGTATTGATAAACAGTATATACTGATTTTATATACAGTAAAGTGGTTGAGGTAAAATTATTATTGACTATTTTATCGTCGAGAGTCGGTTGAACATTAAGCAATGGATTTTAAAAGTGTTTCTATTATAGGCAAACTGATAAAGGTGATTAATGTGCCATATAAAATCCCTTGAGCACTTCCATTGGCATTAATTTGGTATCGTTCAGCCAATAGATATACGCTTGCTGCCGTTGGTAAGGCTGCTAAAAGTACTCCCATAATCAGTAGTTGATGCTCTACGCCAAAGAATTTGAGTAATCCAAAGGCAATCAAGGGCTGAACAAATAACTTGAGTAAGTTAATGAAACTGAGTTCTATTATAAGTCCGAGACTGAACATTTTTGCGAACGATTGATGTCGTAACGCTTTAGCAAGTACCATTCCGATGGCAAATAGTGCACAAGGGCTTGAGGTATTGCCTATTTGATGCAGTACTAATGCCAGACTCTCTGGTAAGGTAATATGCAATGCCGATAGGCTGATACCAATGACGCTGCCCAGTACAATCGGATTTTTGCATAGTGCATTCGCCATGATGACGATGGCATGATCAGTTGATTTTTTGTCACGGCTGGCCAGTTCAATAGAGACCAAGGCAAAGGCAAACATAAACACCGACAGTAAGCTGGCAATGGCAGCTGCAACTAAGGCGATTTTGTTACCTGGAAATAATAAGCTCAGTAATGGAATACCAATAAATGCAGTATTGCCAAAGGTGGCATTTAAGGCGCGCATTGCCGCAACGGCTTGCTGCTTAGGTTTGCGCCACAATGACACAGCAATCACCAATGCATAGGTAATGACCATCGCCAAACTAAAGCCACCAATAAAGCCCCATTGAATAATGTCTTCAATGCGTGTTTCAGCTAATACAATCAGTAAAATTGCCGGAAAGGCAATGTAGTAGACAAATTGATTGAGGATCAGATCGGTGTCGGCTGGCAAAAATCTCAATTTTTGTACAATACTGCCAAGCAGCATAATGATAAATACAGCGATTAGCGGGGTAAGAATACTGGACATCCCACGCAATTCCTTAACAAAATGACAATATGGTCACTTTACTGCGTTTTGCTAGGAGGATGCAATTAGGCTAAAGTTAAACGAGTGTTTATTTTTTACTTTTGGCTCAAACTGACCTGTAATACTTTTGCTGATGACAATATTTCAAGTTCAGTAAAAATGCACTTACCGCCTTCAACCCGAAGAAAGAGCCTACTCGCACCAGATAACTAACGATTAAGGTCTAATTATCGGTTTTTTATCAGGCTGGATAAAAATGAAACTGTGATAAAAAATTTCATGGCGTGACACTCAATAAAAAGCCTGAATAACATCAGGCTTGGTTGTTTATTGGCAGTATCGGAGTCAGCCCCTATAGACTAATGCCAATATTAGACACACCGGCTTCGATAATCTCTTTACGTAAACCTTTAACCAGTTCGCTGGTGATTTCTGGGTTAGCTTCGATAATGTCGAGTAACATGCCTTGTAGTTCTTTTTCTTCTTCCATTACTGGGTGCGAAAATACAAATTCATCAAGTTCTTCATCCATTAATGATTCATCACTAATTGCTTCAATGTAATTTGCTACAGTGCTTGATGATAACTTACTAATATTAGTAATATCTTCTTCAATTTTCCCGTCTATAGCACCCATTAGCGTTGCAATGGCTACTGCTGCATCCATGGCAGGGTAAGCACCATAGGCTTCAAATTCACTAGGATCTGGGGTATTTTCATCTAGGCGTTGCAAATGCACGTCAATATTGAACTTAAGTTTTTTGTCATACTGGCTTTGCCACAGTAACTCTAAGGCTGTACTGAGCACCTGCGGTTGGCCAAATTCACACACTTCAGAAAATAATTGGTAGTTAGGCAACATTCGTTGGCACAATGCTAAAGCAAAAAGCTGCTTCTGAGGTAACGATAACGCTTTTAGGCGTTTGAAAAAACCGGATTTACTGGTCATGGGGTATATCCACTGATAGCTGGTTTATGACTTGATTTGCTGCTGATTCTACCTTAGTTAACTCATCAAGTAACTCTAGTATTTCAGGTTCCAAGTCATCAATGGCAATTTTATGCTTTAATGCTGACTCAATATCCCGGCACAGTTTTTGTGTCGTAGGTACACCGCAATAACATGTTGCGCCATGCAGTTTATGCACCGCTTGCACTAGTACCTCGGCATTTTTTGCAATTAATGCCTCATTAATCGTTGCGGTGGTTTCAGGTAATGAGTTAACTAGCATCTTTAACATGTCTAATGCCAAATCTGTTTTTTGATTGGCCTGGGTTAAACATAAATCCCAATTGAGCACATGAGTATCAAAATGGGTGAATTGTGGTTTAATTATCCATCGACTGATAACGCTTTTTAGTGACAGTTCATCAATAGGTTTGGGAAGGAAACCATCCATACCACTGGCTAATATGTTCTCACGTTCTTCTGCAATAGCATGTGCAGTAACGGCAATAATCGGCGTATTTCGATTGAGAGATCCTGAACGAATTTGTTTGGTTGCGGTAATGCCATCTGTGCCTGGCATTTGAATATCCATAAAGATTAAGTCAAACACTTGTGTGTTTGCTTGTTTTATCGCATCCGCGCCGTTATTGACTGTGACCACATTATCGACCAACTCTTTGAGTAAGGTATCAATTAGCTTTAGGTTAGCCATATTGTCGTCAACGGCTAATACGGATGCATTTTGGCGTTTGCTAATCTCATGGTTTATTTGTTCAGGTAAAGCCACTAAGGTTGACGGCATTGGAGGATAGATTAAATGATGTGCTAGGGTAAAATCGCTAACCGGAGTGTTGAGCAATACATCTGCATTTACTTTTAGTACATTGATTATCATGTCTTGGTCTAGACAGTCATGCAATAAAATAAGGCAATCAGTGTGCTGTCTGGCTTGTTGTAACAAATGAATAAAGGCTGCGTTGTCTGCAAACCCATGACAGCTAATGATGATGTAATCAAACTTGCTGTTTTTACTTTGTAAAACCGATGTCAGGTTTTCGGGATTGGCAACACTAGTGATAATTAATTGCCATGACACTAAGCGACGGTTAAGAGTGTCGCGAGTTAATTCTCGTGGTTCATACAATAATACTGATTTATGTTGCAATACATCCACTGGCAGCACTTCACCAATTTCAAATTGACTGATCCCCAGTGGTAAAATAAACCAAAAGTTTGAGCCTTTATCGGGCGCAGAGGTAAAGCCTATTTGGCCGCCCATTTGGTTAATTAAGCGTTTGGTAATGACTAAACCTAATCCAGTGCCACCAAAGCGGCGAGAAATCGATGAGTCTGCCTGGCCAAATGCCTGAAATAGATACTCTTGCTGACTTTCATCAATGCCAATACCGGTATCAATAACTTCGCAGCGTAAGGTAATATTATCGTCGTCCTGACCCACTAAGTGGATTTTGAGTATCACACTGCCTTTGTCGGTAAATTTGATGGCGTTACCGACTAAGTTGGTAATAATTTGACTCACTCTCATGGCATCACCACTGACGCTTTCAGGAACATTGGCATCGATATCAATGACTAATTCTAGGCCTTTTTCTTGGGCGCTTCCGGCAATAATGGTCAAGGTTTCGGTAAGGGTTTCACGCAATGCAAATGGCATTTTCTCTAATACCATTTTGCCGGCTTCTAGTTTTGAGAAGTCGAGAATGTCATTGATAATCCCTAATAAATTACTGGCACTGCGTTCAATAGTTTTAATGTAGTCGAGCTGGCTGGTATGCAGTGGCGTTTTTAACAGCTGTCTTGCAAAACCTATGACACCGTTAAGTGGGGTACGAAGCTCATGCGACATGTTAGCTAAAAATTCTGATTTTATCCGGCTTGCTTCAAGCGCTCGTTTCTTAGCTATATCGAGTTCTACGTTCTGAATTTCAATTTGTTCAAGGGTTTCGCGTAAATCTGAGGTTGCTTGATCAATGTTTTGCTGCATTTCATCGTGGTATTCAGACAATGATCCTGCCATTGCATTGATACCCCGTTTAAGCAGATCGAGCTCGCCAATCAGATTTCCTTCAAGGCGAGTATCGAGTTTACCTTCACGAATTTTGGCAACAACTCGCACCATTTCGGTAATGGGGTAGTTAACGTATTTGACTAAACGGAAAGTGAAAAATAAGTTAAACTGTACGCCAATCAACACGATAATAAATGCGGCTATTGCTGCTCTATGCTGTTCAAGCAGAGCGTTTTCTTTGTTTAATAATACCGAAATATAGCCGAGTATTTTTTCTTGTTGGTTGTTGTAAATCGGCGCAATCATGCCATTGTTTGCCGAGGCATTATCGGTATTAGTGTCATTCTGGCGATTGATGTTGGCAACCGGTTTTAGTTCTAAGCCTGTATGAGATATTATTGGCACTCGAATGACTAAGGTATCGCCAATGGTTTCATGCTCTGTTCCAACCAAGTTAGCCAAAGGTTGTTTATAACGCATGGTTTCAAAATCTTTATGGTAGTGCGATGTCACAAAGAGTTGGTTTTTGGCATCAAAAACAGCGATGGAGAGGATCAGGGATGCATTGTTTATCTGTGAGGCGGCGAGTAAAAGTTTAGTTGATTCACGGTCTTGATTAATAATGCCAAATTCACTGGCAATCGCTAACGGTTCGACAATGTTACTGCCTTTTTCAATTAAGGTTTGTTCCAATTCATAAAAGCGGTTTATCGTGAAATAACTTCCAAGTAGAATACCCACGACAATAGTGGGTGCTAACGCAAGTACCAGAACCCAAGAGCGTAGGCTGTATTTGGTCATATTGTTGGCACTTTTCATGTTTGTTAGGTATGTCCCTGTTACTTAATCGCGATTATTGCGTCTAGATTGCCAGAGATGGCGCACTCTTGACTAGTTTTTTATTCAATACCTGAGGCCGAAATGGCACAATTTTTCCAAGCTAAACCGAACAAATCTAAGCAATTATCAACAAAACTAAGCCTCAGTGTGACTCAACTTGACCATTTAGGTGCAGGTATAGCGCAGCATCAAGGCAAAGTGGTGTTTATTCCTGGTGTGTTGCCTGACGAAACGGCAACAGTGCAATTTGTGGAACAAAAGAAAAGCTACTCTAAAGCTAAGTTAATCGCGATTGAGCTTGCATCTGCTCATCGAGTCAAACCTCATTGTCCGCATTATTATGAATGTGGCGGCTGTGATTTACAGCACATGGACACACAAGCTCAGCGCGAACATAAACAAACGACCTTAGTCGACCTTATGAGTAAATCATCGACTGCTTCAGCGGTTGAGACCGATGTTGTCGCAGCTCCTATCGTGGGTGACAGTTGGCATTACCGTCGACGCGCCAGACTGGCAACATTATTTGATAAAAACACTCGCCGGCTGCAGCTGGGGTTTCGCGCAGCCAATAGCAATAAAATTGTTTCTATTCAGCAGTGTCCTGTATTAGCAGAGTCTTTATCGGCACTAATTACGCCATTTGCGGTGAATTTAAATCAACTCAAAGCGCGGTCAAGTTTGGGGCACGTTGAACTCACTCAAGCGGATAACGGTAATTTTGCAGTATTAAGAGTGACGAAAGTGTTACCCGCGTCAGATATTCGTTGGTTAACGGGTTTTGCTGAGAAACATCAAGTTAACTTATTATTGCAAGATGATGCCGGTCAATTGACCCAATTATATCCCTTGTTACAAACTGATGATGCGGTGACGTTACCTTATTACCACCTTGCGCAGGAGTCGGTGCGTTGTTCGTTTACCCCGGGTAATTTTGTGCAAGTTAACGGCGCGATTAATCAGAGCATGGTAGATCAAGCTATTGCGTGGTTAGACCCTCAGCCAGGCGAGCGCATTTTAGATTTGTTTTGTGGTGTGGGGAATTTCAGCTTACCTTTGGCATTGAAGGCTGCTGAGGTTGTCGCTGTTGAAGGTGTGCCTGAAATGGTACAACAAGCTAAACAAAATGCCATCGGCAATAAACTGGATAACGTCACTTTTTATCATGCAGACTTAAGTGCTGATTTATCGACGCAACCCTGGCTGGGGAAAATTGATAAACTGTTACTTGATCCTGCCAGAGCCGGTGCCTTCGAAAGTTTACAATGGTTACAGAAAATGCAACCTAAGAAAGTGGTCTATGTTTCATGCAATCCGGCAAGTTTAGCTCGCGACAGTAGTGTATTATTAGCTAATGGTTATCGTATTGCTAAAGTCGGATTAGTGGATATGTTTCCACAAACACATCATATTGAAGCCATGGTGTTATTTGAATTAGATAAATAAACAGGCCGTTTTAGCGATATCGGAACTTAGGTATGCTAAAAATTTGTTCAACTAAACGCGATTAAATTGACAAACGTTTGTAGAGCTTCAAGATAGGTCGTTTAGTTATTGTTAGCGCCATACAAACACAGTTTTACATGTGGCAATATGGTTGAATGTCTGTCAGTCGGTCATGCGGCTAAGGAAGGGTTCATGGTATCTGTTCGCGAAGCACATTTTAACACGCAGGCATTCCAATTAGATGAGTGGGTCGCTCGATATCTCGACGACAAAGATGATGCTCAGAAATTATTATTATTGATCCAGCAAGTTGAGGCCTTACCGGTTAAAAACAAGCTGGCTCATACAGAGTTGCTTGCGCGCGCTCGCGAAATGATTGAGATTTTAGCGCCGCTGAATATGGACATCGAAACCCTCCAAGCAGCGGTGTTGTTTCTGCTACTCGATGCAGGTGTGCTCAATGAAGAGCAAATTGTAGAGCAATACGGTGAAAATCTTGCAAAACTTGTTGCCAGTGTTGTCACCATGAATGCTATCGGCGCGTTAAAAGTCAGTCAAAACTCCCGTGATGCAGAACCGCAAATCGATAACATCCGCAAAATGCTATTGGCTATGGTTGAAGACGTGCGCGCTGTGGTCATCAAATTGGCTGAGCGTGTATGTTTGCTTCGTGCGGTTAAAAACGCCGATGAAGAAACTCGAGTATTGTTAGCCCGCGAAATTGCCGATATTTATGCACCATTAGCTAATCGTTTAGGTATTGGTCAGCTCAAGTGGGAGCTGGAAGATATATCTTTTCGCTATTTGCATCCAACGGTTTACAAAGACATTGCCAAACAATTAGATGGTAAACGCCTTGATCGTGAAGTGTTTATCGACAAATTTGTGACTCAATTACAACAACGCTTAGACAGTGATGATATTCGCGCCAAAGTGTACGGTCGTCCTAAGCATATCTACAGTATTTGGCGCAAAATGAAGGGCAAAGATCTCAAGTTTGATGAGCTTTTTGACGTTCGTGCCGTACGCATCGTCACTGAAAGATTACAAGATTGCTATGGTGCATTAGGGGTTGTGCATGATCTTTGGCACCATATTCCTCGTGAATTTGATGATTATGTCGCTAATCCAAAACCGAATGGATATCAATCGATTCATACTGTAGTAGTGGGCCCAGAAGGTAAAACAGTAGAAATTCAAATTCGTACCGAAGCAATGCATCAAGATTCCGAGCTTGGGGTCGCGGCGCATTGGAAATACAAAGAAGGTGCGAGTAACAGTAAGCAAACGGGTTACGAAGAAAAAATTAACTGGTTGCGTAAAATTCTGCAGTGGCAAGAAGATGTCGCCGAAAGCGGTAATTTAGTTGATGAAGTCCGCAGCCAAGTATTTGAAGATCGAGTTTATGTATTTACCCCAAGTGGTGAAGTGGTTGATTTACCTTTAGGCTCAACCGTGCTTGATTTTGCTTACTATATTCACTCGCAGGTGGGGCATAAATGTATCGGCGCTAAGGTTGATGGCCGCATAGTTCCCTTCACTTACCAAGTGGAAACGGGCGAGCGGATTGAGATTATCACTTCAAAAACGCCTAACCCTAAACGTGATTGGCTCAATCTTAATTTAGGCTATATCAAGTCGTCACGTTCACGCTCAAAAATTCAACACTGGTTTAAGCAACAAGATCGCGACAAAAATATTGCTGCGGGTAAGGAGATGCTTGAATCTGAATTGGCCCGCGTTGGCTTAAAAATCAAAGATGCCGCGGTGGCGGTAGAACGTTTTAATTTAAATTCAATGGATGACATGTTGGCAGCCATCGGTGGCGGCGATTTGCGCTTAAACCAAGTGGTTAATTTCACTGACACCAAAATTCGTAAGGTCGCTGACACAGACGAAAATTTACTTGAAGACATCATCAAGAAAGCGTCACATAAACCTAAAAAATCGAGCAAAGGCCAAGTTGAAGTTAATGGTGTGGGTAATTTAATGAGTCATATCGCTCGTTGTTGCCAGCCGGTACCTGGTGATGAGATTTTTGGATACATCACTATGGGGCGGGGAATTTCAGTGCACCGCAGCGATTGCGAGCAAGTCAAAGAGTTAATGCGTGCTCATCCTGAACGTAGCGTCGATGTGATTTGGGGCGAGAACTACTCTGGTGGTTATCGAATCCGCGTTAGGGTGCTATCACATGACCGTAGTGGTTTGTTACGTGACTTAACCACAGTACTGGCTGCTGAAAAGTCTAACGTGATGGCCATGAGTTCATCATCAGACGTGAAAACTCAAACCGCAACGGTAGAAGTTGAACTTGAGTTGTACAACTTAGACGGTTTATCACGGATCCTCGCCAAGTTATCCCAAGTTGATGGCGTGATTGAGTCGCGTAGACTTTAGTTAACAGACGGTAATTCGCAGATAATCAAGACATAGATAATCACATTATCGCGATCAAGGCACCTCTAACGAAGGTGCCTTTTTACTTATTTCAAAGAGGACACTATCGTGGCAGATATTCAATCGTTATTGACCATTATGCAGCAATTGCGCGACCCTAAATCAGGATGTCCGTGGGATCTTGCCCAAGACTTTACAACTATAGTGCCTTTTACCTTAGAAGAAGCTTATGAAGTAGTGGATACTATTGAGCGCAAAGCATGGCAGGAATTACCTGATGAACTGGGTGATTTATTATTTCAGGTGGTGTTTTATTGCCAATTAGGCCAAGAGCAAGGCATGTTTAACTTTGCCACAGTGATTGAGCGTATTAGTGATAAGTTGGTTCGTCGTCATCCCCATGTGTTTGGCCAACCAGAAACCCAAGCACCTGCGGCAATCACCAATACCGATGATTTAAGCCAAGCCTGGGATAGATTAAAAGCCTCAGAACGTCAGCAAAAGCAACTGCATTCCGCTTTAGATGATATTCCTCACGCATTACCGGCACTCAGTCGAGCACGAAAAATACAACATCGAGTGGCAAAAGTGGGGTTCGATTGGGCCGAGCTTGATCCTGTGGTGGCTAAAATACATGAAGAAATCGATGAAGTACTGGTAGAAGTTAATCAACGACATCAAGATCCTGATTTTTACCAACCGAGAATTGTCGATGAAATGGGCGATTTATTGTTTGCAGTGGTCAATCTTGCGCGCCACTTAAAGGTTGATCCCGAGCAAGCATTGCGTCAAGCCAATCATAAATTTGAACGGCGATTCAGAGGGGTTGAACAATGTGTTGCCCTAAGTGGAAAACCAATAGAGCAACACAGCTTAGAGCAATTAGACCACTACTGGAATCGTGTAAAACAACACGAAAACATAAATTAAGCTAAAATTAGCGCGTTTAAGTTTGTCGAAACGAGGTGGCTTTGCTATAATATCGCCCCGTCCTAGTGCTTTCTTACAAGCACGTTTATTCCAACACAATTTCTCAGGTTCAGCATGACTACAAGGTATATCTTCGTTACTGGTGGCGTTGTTTCATCACTAGGTAAAGGCATTGCAGCGGCTTCGCTCGCAGCAATTTTAGAGGCGCGTGGCCTCAATGTAACCATTATGAAACTTGACCCCTATATTAACGTCGATCCGGGTACCATGAGCCCGACTCAGCACGGTGAAGTATTCGTGACTGAAGATGGCGCTGAAACCGATCTTGACTTAGGTCATTACGAGCGTTTTATTCGCACTAAAATGAATCGTCGTAATAACTTTACCACTGGGCGTATTTACGAAGAAGTGATTAGTAAAGAACGCCGTGGTGATTATTTAGGCGCAACCATTCAGGTTATTCCTCACATTACTAACGCGATTAAAGAAAAAGTGTTAGCCGGTGGAGAAGGCCATGATGTGGCGATTGTGGAAATCGGTGGCACGGTAGGTGATATCGAATCATTACCTTTCCTTGAGTCTATTCGACAATTAGGTGCAGAGCTAGGACGTGAACGCACTCTATTTATGCATTTAACCTTAGTGCCATTCTTAGGCGCTGCGGGTGAAATTAAAACTAAGCCTACGCAACACTCTGTTAAAGAGTTACGTTCTATTGGTATTGCTCCAGATGTGTTGGTTTGCCGTGGCGACCGTGCTATCCCTGCGAATGAAAAAGCCAAAATTTCGTTATTCTGTAACGTTGAAGAACGTGCAGTTATTTCGTTAAAAGACGTTGATAGCATCTATAAAATCCCAGCGCTATTGCGTTCACAAGGATTAGATGACTTGGTCATCAAACGTTTTAATTTAGAATGTAACGAAGCTGATTTGTCTGAGTGGGAAAATGTTATTTATCAAGAAGCCAATCCAAATGGTGAAGTGACTATTGGTATGGTTGGTAAATATATTGAATTACCTGACGCTTACAAGTCGGTTAACGAAGCCTTAAAACATGCAGGCTTGAAAAAACGCGTGACAGTGAACATTAAGTACATTGATTCACAAACCGTTGAAGCTAAAGGCGAAGAAGTATTACAAGGGCTGGACGGTATTTTAGTCCCAGGCGGCTTTGGTGAACGGGGTGTTGAAGGTAAGATTTTTGCTGCCAAATTTGCCCGTGAAAACAACCTACCGTATTTTGGTATTTGTTTAGGTATGCAAGTGGCATTAATTGAATTTGCTCGTCATATGGCAGGTTTAGAAGGTGCACATTCAACTGAATTTAACTCGCAAACACCTCATCCAGTAGTGGGATTAATTACCGAGTGGATTAACGAAGAAGGTGATGTTGAAACGCGCCATGAGTCTTCTGATTTAGGTGGCACTATGCGTTTAGGCGCTCAGTTATGTCATTTGAAACAAGGAACTAAAGCCGCTGAAGCCTACAAGGCTACAACTTGCGTTGAGCGTCATCGTCACCGTTACGAAGTCAACAACAACTATATTGAGCGTCTTGAAAAGGCCGGTTTAGTGTTTAGTGGTTTATCATCTGATCGTAAATTGATTGAGATGATCGAGCTACCAAATCATCCATGGTTTGTGGCAAGTCAATTCCATCCGGAATTCACTTCAACCCCACGCGACGGTCATGCATTATTTGAAGGGTTTATTGCCGCTTCTTATGCGTATCAAAAACGCGATATCGCTTAATGAACTAGCCGCTAATGCATGCATTAGCGGCTTTTTTATGCACGATACTTGCGTTAGATCAAATAATAGCCTCAATCTTGTATCACAGTCGTCAAAACTAAGTTGATGCAAAGTCTAATTCGATTTATCCTAAGTGATATTCGAATTTAAATTACAGAACTGAAAGTTATATACCAATAAGTCTACTGTTTTTAGTGTTGTATGTATTTTTATTGGTATTAACTTTTTATTTCTTTTAATTTTTTAATTTACTTACACAAAGTACGAGGGAATTATGGCTAACATTATTAAAGTGATTGGTCGCGAGATTATGGATTCTCGTGGTAACCCAACGGTTGAAGCAGAAGTGCATTTAGAAGGCGGTTTTATCGGTATGGCTGCAGCGCCATCTGGCGCATCGACCGGTAGTCGCGAAGCTTTAGAACTTCGTGACGGCGACAAAGCGCGTTACCTAGGTAAAGGTGTTCTTAAGGCTGTTGCCGCTGTGAATGGCCCAATCGCAGAAGCGTTAAAAGGCAAAGATGCATTGGCTCAAGCTGAACTTGACCAAATCATGATTGACTTGGATGGAACAGAGAACAAAGCAAAATTTGGCGCGAACGCGATTTTAGCAGTGTCTCTTGCTGTTGCTAAAGCGGCTGCTGCGGCTAAACATGTACCTTTATATGCTCACATTGCTGACTTAAACGGTACTCCAGGTGTTTACTCTATGCCTCTTCCAATGATGAACATCATCAATGGTGGCGAGCATGCAGATAACAGCGTTGATATCCAAGAGTTTATGATCCAGCCTGTTGGTGCTAAGACGTTCCGTGAAGGCTTACGTATGGGCGCTGAAGTATTCCACAGCCTAGCTAAAGTATTAAAAGCTGACGGTCACTCAACTGCTGTTGGTGATGAAGGTGGGTTTGCGCCTAACCTAGCCTCTAACGAAGCGGCTCTAGCGGCAATCAAAGTTGCTGTTGCCAACGCCGGATATGAGTTAGGCAAAGACATCACCTTAGCGATGGATTGTGCTGCATCTGAGTTTTACGACAAAGAAGCAAACATCTATGATCTTAAAGGTGAAGGTAAGAAATTTACTTCTGAAGAATTTAACTTCTTCTTACAAGGTTTGACGCAACGTTACCCAATCGTTTCTATCGAAGACGGTCTTGATGAGTCTGACTGGGATGGTTTTGCTCACCAAACTAAACTAATGGGTGATAAAATCCAATTAGTCGGTGATGATCTATTCGTAACCAATACCAAAATTCTTAAGCGTGGTATCGATAATGGTATTGCTAACTCTATCCTGATTAAATTCAACCAAATCGGTACATTAACTGAAACTTTGGCTGCAATTAAAATGGCTAAAGATGCAGGCTTTACGGTTGTTATCTCTCACCGTAGCGGCGAGACAGAAGATTCAACGATTGCTGATTTAGCTGTTGGTACCGCGGCAGGTCAGATCAAAACCGGTTCACTAAGTCGTAGTGACCGTGTTGCTAAATACAACCAATTGCTGCGTATTGAAGAAGCTTTAGGTTCAAAAGCACCGTATAACGGTCTTAAAGAAGTCAAAGGCCAAGCATAATATTTTTGCTTTAGCTTAAAAAGGCCACCACTTGGTGGCCTTTTTTGTTGTACTATAACAGTCATATTTTCTAGGGGTTACTTCGACATAACTTAATATTATGAAACAACTAATATTTTTATTGATTTGTTTATTATCACTTTTACAGTACCGGCTTTGGCAGGGCGATAACAACTTTTCAGAATATGTCGTCTTGCAAACGCAAATCGCGGCGCAAGAACAAAGTAATGACAAGCTTGTTGCTCGAAATCAAATCCTTAAAGAAGAAATTATTGATTTAAAAAGTGGCACAGAAGCCATTGAAGAACGTGCCCGTAACGAGTTAGGTATGGTTAAAGAAGGCGAGACGTTTTATCGAGTTGTAGGCAGTGAGCTGCGTGAACGCAACCAATTTAATCGTTAACCTTATGTGGTACTGCAGGTATAACCCTCAATCATATTACTTTCAATCTTGGTACTGCTAATATGCGCAACAATCCTCGTTCTATTATCGCTATTGTACCTGCTGCAGGTATTGGTAGCCGCATGGGTGCTGACAAACCTAAGCAATATTTAATGCTTGGTCAACAAAGTATTCTCGCTCATACATTAGATACATTATTCGCTCATCCTGAAATAGAACAAGTCATTGTTGCATTGCATCCACAAGATCATTATTTCAGCCAATTACCGCAATCTCAGCATCCTAAGTTAATCCAAGTTGTGGGTGGTGGAGAGCGTGCCGACTCAGTTTTAGCCGCATTAGACTATGTTTATAGTCATCATCCAGACGCTTGGGCGCTAGTCCATGATGCCGCCAGGCCTTGTGTTACCCTAACCGATATCAGTCGATTAATTGAGTCGGTAGACATTTACCCTCAAGGCGCTATTTTGGCGGCACCGGTTCGTGACACCATGAAGCGCAGTGATGCCAGTGGTCATATTGTTAATACTGTCGATCGTACCTTGTTATGGCATGCGCTCACCCCACAATTTTTCCCCGCATCAATTTTACGCCGCCATTTATCAGCAGCATTAGCGGCGCAGGCCCCTATTACAGATGAAGCCAGTGCTATGGAATGGGCTGGTGTTATGCCGGGGTTGGTCAGTGGTCGGGTGGATAATATTAAAGTGACTCATCCAGATGATTTACAATTGGCAGTTTTGTTTATGTCACAACAATAAATTTAACAGATTTAGCTCGAGTCGTTAATATCACCTGATAGTCAGTTAACGTAAGGTTTTGAAATGAATATTCGTATCGGTCATGGTTTTGATGTACACAAATTTGGCGGTGACAGCCCGCTTATTTTAGGCGGGGTGACGGTGCCTTATGAAAGTGGGCTGATAGCTCATTCTGATGGTGATGTCGTTCTGCATGCTATTAGCGATGCCATATTAGGTGCGATGGCATTAGGCGACATAGGTAAACATTTTCCTGATACCGATGCTAATTTTGCTGGTGCAGATAGCCGAGAGTTATTGAAACATTGCTATCAACTTGCACTGCAAAAGCAGTTTGTTTTAGGTAACCTCGATGTGACTATTATTGCGCAAGCACCTAAAATGGCGCCTCATATTGAAGCGATACGTCAGTGTTTAAGTGTCGATTTACAAACCGATATCGATAATATTAATGTAAAAGCGACGACCACCGAAAAACTTGGTTTTACTGGGCGTAAAGAAGGCATTGCCGTTGAAGCTGTTGTGTTGATGAAGAGCCAATAACCTAAAAATATATAGAGAGTTCTGTCACATGAAAGAATTACATTACCTATTTGGTAAACCAATAAGCCAAGCTGATTTACGTACCCATAACAGTGATTTTATTGTCCAAGAAATTTTGCCTTTTACGCCAACTGGCGAAGGTGAACATCATATGCTCCACGTGCGCAAAAATGGCATGAATACGGTTTATGTTGCTGAGATATTAGCTAAATTTGCTAAGGTTCATCCAAAAGAAGTGACTTATGCTGGCCAAAAAGACAAAAATGCCATTACTGAACAATGGTTCGGGATCCGCATTCCTGGTAAAGAAACACCAGAGTGGGCTCAGCTAAATGATGAAAAGCTAACGATTTTATCGAGTAGCCGTCATAGCAAAAAACTGCGTATAGGCGCATTACTTGGCAACCGGTTTGTGCTGACATTACGAAATATTACTGATGCTACCGATGTTGACATGCGTTTACAGCAGATTGCTAAACTGGGTGTGCCTAATTATTTTGGTGAACAACGTTTTGGCCATGATGGTAAAAACCTTATCTTAGGCCGACAAATGCTCAGTGGTGGTCGAAATATAAAAGATCGTCACAAACGCAGCATGTATTTATCGGCTGTGCGTTCCAATATATTTAACCAAGTGGTGTCATTTCGTCTCGCCAATCATCATATCGAGACATTAATAGGCGATTGTGTGATGTTAGCCGGCAGTAAAAGCTATTTTACTGTGGAAGCTTGGGATGCCGTTCTGACAACTCGTTTAGCAGAAAAAGATATTCAACTTGCAGCACCATTGTGGGGCAGGGGAACACCATTAGCACAAGGTGATGCATTAGCAGTAGAAATGATGCCGTTAGCCGAATTTTCAGCTGATCTTCAGGGGCTCGAAGAAGCGGGTTTGACACAAGAAAGACGGCCCTTATTGCTTGAACCTCAAGGAATGAAATGGCAATTTGACGCCGATACGCTAACACTTGAATTTATATTACCAGCAGGGAGTTATGCTACATCAGTGCTTCGTGAACTGGTTGATTATCAAGATGTCCAAGAGTCACAGCGAAAAGTGATGGTTGCAGATCAACAAGCTAAAACAAATGAAGAGTGTTAATGAATGATTAATATTTTAGTCAGTAATGATGATGGTGTTAACGCCCCCGGTATTATTGCGTTAAGCCAGGCACTGAGTGAGTTTGCGCAAGTATTAACAGTTGCACCTGATCGTAATTGCTCGGGAGCAAGTAACTCATTAACCTTGACTAATCCATTAAGAATTAATAACTTAGATAACGGCAGTATTTCTGTTAATGGCACACCCACAGACTGTGTCCATCTTGCGATTAGGCAGCTGTGTGATGTCGAGCCCGATATCGTGGTTTCTGGTATTAATGCCGGAGCGAATATGGGCGATGATACCTTATATTCTGGTACTGTTGCAGCAGCCATGGAAGGGCGTTTTTTAGGTTTACCTGCTATTGCTATATCACTGGCTGGTAAATCACTCGTTCACTATGATACCGCTGCAATTTATGCCGTGAAAATCGTAAAAGGTTTATTGTCTCACCCAATTAGCCGCGATCAAATTTTAAATGTTAATGTTCCTGATTTGCCTTTAACACAAATTAAAGGGATTAAAGTCACCCGTTTGGGGGCCAGGCATAAAGCTGAAGGTATGATAAAAACCCAAGATCCAGCGGGTAAAGATATATACTGGCTCGGGCCAGTTGGCAGTGAACAAGATGCGGGTGATGGAACTGATTTTGGTGCAGTCGCAGCAGGTTATGTTTCGATAACTCCGCTAACCGTTGACTTAACAGCATACAATCAACTTGATGGATTAGCCGATTGGATAATAAAAATATGACCCGGGTAGCGTCAACATCAGCACTTAATTTGGCCAAAAAGTTGGCGGAGGCAGGGATTAAAGATCCTGCAGTATTGCATGCTGTCGCGACTACACCACGAGAGATGTTTCTTGATGGTGCGCTAGCTCATAAAGCCTATGAAAATACCGCGTTACCTATAGGGCAGGGACAAACTATTTCACAGCCTTATATCGTTGCTCGAATGACAGAGCTGTTAATGCAGCACCAACCTCAAAAAGTGCTCGAAGTTGGTACAGGATCAGGATATCAAGCTGCCGTTTTAGCGTCATTAATTCCTGAGCTCTGTACTATTGAGCGAATAAAGGCATTGCAAATACAAGCTCGGCAACGTTTAAAGCGTCTCGATTTACATAATGTGTCATTTAAATACGGTGACGGTTGGCAAGGTTGGCCAAATCGCGGTCCATTTGATGGCATTATGGTGACTGCTGCTGCGGCAACAGTGCCTCAAGCCTTGCTTGAACAATTAGCTGAACATGGAGTTTTAATTATTCCTGTTGGAGAAGACATCCAACAATTACTCAAAATTACCCGTATTGGACAGTCATTCCAATCTGAGATTATCGAGGCGGTTAAATTTGTGCCGCTTATTAACGGAGATTTGGCGTAGTCAATTCGACACTGTTGAGTTTTGGTTAGTGAACCTGATGTTCGTTTGGAATAAGCTTGTTTTAGCTTAACAATCATGTATTTTTCTCTGTAAGGATTTTGTTTGATGAATACCGGTTGGCCAAACTTTATGGTCTTAGCAATTATGCTCACAGGATGCAGCTTTCAAGCAGATCGTCCTGCGCCGGTTGACAGTTTATCATCAAAAAATCATGGACCTCGTTACCATAAAGGGTCATTAAAAACCGATAAATATAAAGTACAGCAAGGCGACACCCTTTATTCAATCGCTTGGGGAGCTGGACGCCATTTTGCCGAAGTTGCTCGCTTGAACCATTTATCGGCTCCTTATACTATATACCCTGGCCAAATACTTCATTTAGCAGCCAAAAGTAATCGTCCAACGCCAACTGTTCGTACCCCTCAAACTCAGGTTGCTTCTGTTCAAACTCAAGCCATTAATAAGCCATATATTGCCAGTTCAATTGGTTCAAAATCAGAAACAATAAAGTCAGTAGTCACTTCAAAGCCAGGCACAGCAGCTGTTTCAAGCAGAACGAAAAAAGAGCTTGATCACAAAGTCAAGCCTGCGTATTCTGTAACAACTACCCAACAAACAATTAACCAAAATACAAGTGGTTCTGTCGCAAATTTACCACAACAAGTTCAATTATGGCATTGGCCAGTTAGAGGTCGGATAATCGGGTATTTTTCGGCTTCAGAACAAGGCAATCAAGGTATTAAGATTGCAGGTAATCGCGGTGATATTATTAAAGCCGCTGCAGATGGGAAAGTCGTATATGCAGGTAATGCACTGCGCGGATATGGCAATTTAGTGATTATCAAACACAATGATGATTTTTTAAGTGCTTATGCGCATGCTGACACGATAGTGGTTAAGGAAAGGCAATATGTGACGGCAGGTCAAACAGTTGCAAAAATGGGCAGTACTGGGACTAATCAAGTTATGCTTCACTTTGAAGTGCGCTTTCATGGTAAGTCTGTCAACCCATTACGATATCTACCTAAACAGTAATTGTTTAGCAACATAAATAACGGAGGATAAGCGAGTGCAGTAGATTAAATAACATAAATTAGGTTTGGGAGAGCAATTATGAGCCGCAAAAATAATACTGCTTCAGCAGAATGTCTTGTCGATCTAGCTAAACAACCACCAGAAGTTGCAACCGATGATGCTAATTTGGTGCAACAACTCGATATTGAAGAAAAAGTCCAAGATGACTTACAGAAAAATTTAGACGCCACTCAATTATATTTAGGTGAAATAGGTTTTTCCCCGCTACTAACAGCAGAGGAAGAAGTATTTTTTTCACGTAAAGCCCTCAAAGGCTGCGAAAAATCTCGCAACCGCATGATAGAAAGTAATCTCCGTCTTGTCGTTAAAATTTCCAGAAGATATAACAACCGCGGATTAGCGTTGCTCGATCTTATTGAAGAAGGCAATTTAGGTTTAATTAGAGCGGTGGAAAAGTTCGACCCAGAGCGTGGTTTCCGTTTTTCTACTTACGCGACCTGGTGGATCAGACAAACAATTGAACGGGCAATTATGAATCAAACCCGCACCATTCGCCTGCCTATCCATATAGTTAAAGAATTAAATGTTTACTTACGCACCGCAAGACAGCTGGCGCAAAAACTTGACCACGAACCGACTGCTGAAGAAATTGCAGAAAAGTTAGATGTGTCGACGGGTGATGTCAGTCGCATGTTGAAACTAAATGAACGAATTACTTCTGTCGACACACCACTGAGCGGCGATAATGAGAAGGCTTTATTAGATGTTATTGCTGATGACGATTCAGTAGGCCCGGATTATCGGGTGCAAAATGAAGACTTATCGAATTCGATAGTTGGATGGTTAAATGAGCTTAATACTAAACAACGTGAAGTACTGGCGAGACGCTTTGGTTTGCTTGGATATGAACCTTCAACGTTAGAGAATGTTGGTGCTGAAATTGGTTTAACACGTGAACGTGTGCGTCAAATTCAAGTGGAAGCGCTTAAACGTTTAAAAGATTTATTGGGCGCTCAAGGGCTTTCTGTTGAAGCATTATTCAGAGACTAATGGACAGTGAACGTTTACTGTCATAACTCAGTTACTGGTGATTAATTAATTTAACTTGAATCATTTGTGATAGCTAAATTTTGGATAACGTTAACTTAAGCTATTGTTGATATGCGGGTAAAGCCTATATGAGAGATTACTTTTTGCTCATGTGTTTAGGTTTATCCCGACAATCAATACCAACGTGATTGATGTGATTGTGATCGATTGCTCACTATTCGATATGACAATTTAAGCTCAGTTCAGTAACTTGTTAGAAAGACAATCATATTGTCTATAGCCTATTTTATGCCTGTCTCACTCCCTCGGTACGTTTATCCTTTTGATGCAGTATATTGCTAACAGCTAATTAGTAGCGGGTTTGCGTCAGTTAATCGTAAATATCAAATGGAAGTCTTTGCAGACTTCCACCGTTGTTATCGTCGCGAATAATAACTAGCACTATTTGTTAGCTCACGTCGTTTAAGCGCTTCAATTCATATAAATAATCTAATGCCTGTTTAGGGGTCAAATCATCAGGGTTAATTAGTGCTAACTTTTCCAATACTGCTGATGGCTCTGGCATTGGTGGTAATAAATTCATACTCACTTGAGCCTGATTATGTTGTGGTGAACTCATATCCCTATTTTCAAGTTGATGTAGCTTTTGTTTTGCCGCCTTAATGACCGCAGCGGGAACCCCGGCTAGCGCCGCGACTTGTAAGCCATAACTTTTACTTGCCGCACCTTCTTGCACTGAATGCATAAAGGCAATGGTGTCGTCGTGTTCTATTGCATCTAGGTGCACATTCATTACTGATGGTAACAGCTCTGGCAGTTGGGTGAGTTCAAAATAATGAGTGGCAAATAATGTCAGTGCACTGACATTTTTCGCGAGATATTCTGCAGCAGACCATGCCAGCGATAAACCATCATAGGTTGAAGTACCGCGGCCTATCTCATCCATTAACACTAAACTGTTTGCGGTCGCATTATGCAAAATATTAGCCGTTTCGGTCATTTCAACCATAAAGGTGGAGCGACCAGATGCTAAATCGTCTGATGCGCCAATACGGGTGAATATCCGATCGATTTCACCAATTTGAGCTGAGTCAGCAGGAACAAAACAGCCTATGTGTGCCATTAATGTAATCAGTGCCACTTGACGCATATAGGTTGATTTACCGCCCATATTAGGGCCAGTTACAATAAGCATTTGCCGTTTAGGTGTTAATACCACAGGGTTAGCAATAAAAGCCGCTTGACTGACGCGCTCTACCACAGGATGGCGTCCAGCATTGATATGAATACCAATATCCTGCGTCATTTGTGGACATTGATAATTAAGGGTTTCTGCACGCTCGGCAAAATTACTTAATATATCTAATTCAGCCGCTGCGCTGGCAAACTGTTGTAACTCTTGTAATTTAGGTAGCAATAAGTCAAAGAGCTGTTCCCACAGTTGTTTTTCAAGTGCGAGCGCTTTGCCCTGGCTTGAGAGTACCTTTTCTTCGTATTCTTTTAATTCTGGAGTGATATAACGTTCGGTGCCTTTAAGGGTTTGGCGACGTTGATAACTCAGTGGCACTCTATCAGCTTGTAAACGGCTGACTTCAATGTAGTATCCATGGACGCGGTTATAACCTACTTTTAAAGTGTTAATTCCAGTTTGCTGTTTCTCGCGAGCTTCAAGTTCGACTAAATAATCACTTGCGCCTTCACTTAACTTACGCCATTCGTCTAATTCATTATTGTAGCCCGTTCGGATTACGCCACCGTCACGAATTAATACTGGCGGATTATCAACAATTGCGCGTGCTAATAAATCGTGTTGTTCTGGAAACTCACCCAATAATTGAATTAAAGCTGTCAATCTTGGTTGTTGGCATACGGCTAATGTTTGTTGAATTTCAGGTAGCAGTGCTAGCGCTTGCTTTAAACGTGAAAAATCACGAGGTCTGGCGCTACGCAGTGCCAAACGAGCCATAATACGTTCAATATCGCCTAAAACCTTCAGCTGCTCATGTAGGGGGTGATATATATCTTGCTCAATCAACTCGCTTACGGCGTTATGGCGATATTGAATCGTTTGTCTATTTCGAAGTGGCTCATGGATCCAGCGTTGTAACATGCGACTGCCCATAGGTGTGGCAGTATTATCGAGTACCCACGACAGGGTATTTTCACGCCCACCAGATAAGTTTTGCGTTAATTCTAAGTTACGTCGCGTCGCGGCATCTAAAATAATGGATTCAGATTGGTTAAAACGCACAATCGAATTAATGTGTGGCAGTGCCATCTTTTGCGTATCTTTGACATACTGCATTAAACAACCTGCAGCTTGTAATGCCAAGCGTGCATCACTAATACCAAAGCCATGTAAATCTTTGGTACCAAATTGACCAAGCAGTAAATTTACGCAAGTATCATAATCAAATTCCCACTCTGGACGGCGACGAATACCTTTCATATTATTGATTAATAACATGTCAGTAAAATCTTCACTGTAGAGCAACTCGGCAGGATTAGTACGTTGTAATTCAGCTTCTAGGGCTTCACGAGTAGGTAATTCAGCAACCACAAAACGACCTGATGAAATATCTAAGGTAGCGTATCCAAAACCGTTTTTACCTTGATAAAGCGCCGCCAGTAAATTGTCGTGTTTTTCTTGAAGTAAAGCCTCATCCGTTAAGGTACCTGGGGTCACAATGCGTACGACTTGGCGCTCAACTGGGCCTTTTGATGTCGCAGGATCACCAATTTGCTCACAAATGGCTACAGACTGGCCGATATTGACTAGTTTAGCTAAATAGCCTTCTACAGCATGATAGGGGATTCCAGCCATTGGGATAGGATCGCCGCCGCTTTTTCCACGAGCAGTAAGTGAAATCCCCAGCATTTCAGAAGCGCGCTTAGCATCATCGTAAAACAACTCATAAAAATCACCCATTCGGTAAAACAATAACATATCAGGATGGGCCGCTTTTAAGCCTAAATACTGACGCATCATCGGGGTGTGTTTTTCTAAATCGCTGGTATCAATCACTGTCATTATGAACACTTCACTATTAATCAATCTTAGGACGTAAATCTTATGAGGCTAATCTTAACAATATTTGCCCCTAGGGTATAAATAGATTCAAACAAAAAAGTATATGGAGATAAAATATTGATGTAAAAAGGCAATTCGCTAAGGTTTAAAAAAAATTGCCCTCAGCACTTGATACTGTATGACTATACAGTATACTGATGAACATAATGAAATGGTTTACATCATTTCACCTAAGTCAAAATAGCATTTTACTAAACGTATTGAATGCCTTAAGAGGGTTTTATAATGAAGGTTGATCCAAACAAAGAGAAAGCGCTAGCCGCCGTATTAAGCCAAATTGAAAAGCAATTTGGTAAAGGCTCAATTATGAAGTTGGGCGAAGATCGCACAATGGATGTTGAAACTATCTCTACCGGTTCGCTTTCATTGGATATCGCACTTGGTGCGGGTGGTTTACCAATGGGACGTATCGTTGAGATTTACGGCCCAGAGTCATCAGGTAAAACCACATTAACTCTTGAAGTGATTGCCGCAGCGCAACGCGAAGGTAAAACCTGTGCGTTTATTGATGCTGAACATGCTCTTGACCCAATTTATGCCAAAAAGCTAGGCGTAGATATTGATAACTTACTTTGTTCACAGCCAGATACAGGCGAACAAGCACTAGAAATTTGTGATGCGTTAACGCGTTCAGGTGCGGTAGACGTAATCGTTGTCGATTCTGTTGCAGCATTAACACCAAAAGCAGAAATTGAAGGTGAAATTGGTGATTCGCATATGGGCCTTGCCGCTCGTATGATGAGCCAAGCGATGCGCAAACTTGCTGGTAACCTTAAGCAATCAAACACACTGCTTATTTTTATTAACCAAATTCGTATGAAAATTGGTGTAATGTTTGGTAGCCCAGAAACGACCACAGGTGGTAATGCACTTAAATTCTACGCATCTGTTCGTTTAGATATTCGTCGTACCGGTGCGATTAAAGATGGCGATGAAGTCATCGGTAATGAAACTCGCGTTAAAGTGGTTAAAAATAAGATTGCAGCTCCATTTAAGCAAGCTGAATTCCAGATCCTTTATGGACAAGGTATTAACCGTACCGGCGAACTAGTTGACTTAGGTGTTGCACACAAGCTGGTTGATAAAGCCGGTGCTTGGTACAGCTACAAAGGCGAAAAAATTGGTCAAGGCCGTGCCAATGCTGGTAAATTTTTGACTGAAAATCCAGCTATTGCCGATGAAATTAATACCACTCTTCGTGGCATGTTATTGAATGGTGGTGCTAACTCATCAGACTCAACCACTGAAAGTGATGAGAATATTGACCTTGAAACAGGTGAAGTATTCTAAATTAGCCAGTCATATTTATCGCGGTAGCGCTTCTGCGCGCCGCGAAAATTCCCGCCATAGAGTCGCCTCGTTACACGCACTCACCATCTTTTACACTCACCATATTTTAAAAGCCATCCAGTCTAAATGTTGCAGATAATGGCAAACTCAGCGCCTTTTAAGTGACACTTGTTATGCGCAATGGCTAATCATGCCAGCTATAGTCAACACCGCTTTAAGCAAACAAAATATCTAAAGCCTTTAAAGCCCTTGGTAAGCATTTATTTGTGTTTGCTAATGTTAAGGTGATTGAATCATTTTTAAGTAAAGTTGGGTACATTGAGAAATGTACGGCGACAAGTTGCTCTATCAAATGTCGGTTAGGCTAAATAGCATCCTTTTTAATCACATCCTTTTTAATCACATTATTTCTTATCACATCACGATTCTGCTGATTACCAGACTCGCCAAAATGTTAACTATTTTGGTTTCTTATGCGTTTGATTTGGTTGCTTATCAGATTGATTAGTCAAATTATGTCCTAGCTATGATCAACGAGCTTATTTATAGACAAGATAGAAATGCATATTCCGCTTAAATAATCAGTGGAGTGAGTTCGCTATCTCCGTCGTTATCGGGCCAGTAGATCGTTATTCTATCGATTTTGTCGAGATTATAATCAACTGACTCAACTCGCTTCTTTCGACAAATTCAGTATATAATGCCTACATTTACTAGCTTGCATATCAAGCTCGTTACTTTTGTATTTTCTCTATTCAGGGCCATTTCATGTTTCAGACTACAGCAGAGTTAAGAAGTGCATTTTTAAAGTACTTTGAAGATAACGGACATCAGGTTGTTGATAGCAGCTCGCTCGTTCCCACTAACGACCCAACACTGTTATTTACCAATGCGGGTATGAATCAGTTTAAAGATGTGTTCCTCGGTATGGATAAGCGCAACTATAGCCGAGCAACAACATCACAACGTTGCGTTCGTGCTGGTGGTAAACATAACGATTTAGACAATGTGGGTTATACCGCTCGTCACCACACTTTTTTTGAAATGTTGGGTAATTTCAGTTTTGGCGATTATTTTAAAGAAGATGCGATCCGTTTTGCATGGACCTTTTTAACTGAAACCCTCAAGCTGCCAAAAGATCGCTTATGTGTCACCATTTATGAAACAGATGACGAAGCCTATGAACTTTGGACGCAAAAAATTGGTGTTGCACCTGAAAATATGATCCGTATTGGTGATAATAAAGGTGGCGCGTTTGCGTCTGATAACTTCTGGCAGATGGGTGATACCGGACCTTGTGGCCCATGTAGCGAAATTTTCTATGATCATGGCGATCATATCTGGGGTGGTCGTCCTGGTACGCCTGAAGAAGACGGCGATCGCTTTATTGAAATCTGGAATATTGTATTTATGCAATATAACCGTCAAGCCGACGGTGAAATGTTGCCATTGCCTAAACCTTCGGTTGATACAGGTATGGGCATTGAGCGTATTGCAGCAATTATGCAAGGTGTGCATTCAAACTACGAAATCGATATCTTTAAACAACTCATCGCAAAAACGGCTGAAATTATTGGTGTATCTGATTTAGAAAATAAATCATTACGGGTTATTGCTGATCATATACGTTCTTGTGCATTTTTAATTGCCGATGGGGTTATGCCATCAAACGAAGGCCGTGGTTATGTATTGCGTCGTATTATTCGTCGCGCAGTTCGTCACGGTAATAAGCTTGGTGCTACCGATGCATTTTTCTATAAGTTAGTCCCAACACTCATTAGCGTTATGGGTGATGCAGCTAATGGTTTAAAACAAACACAAGCCATTGTTGAAAAAGCCTTAAAAGCAGAAGAAGAGCAGTTTGCTCGTACACTTGAGCGTGGCTTGGTGATTTTGGATAGTGCGCTAAATACGCTACAAGGTAATACTTTAGATGGTGAAACGGTATTTAAACTGTATGACACTTATGGCTTTCCAGTTGATTTAACCGCTGATGTTTGTCGTGAACGTGATATTAATGTTGATGAAGCAGGCTTTGAAGTCGCAATGGCGGAGCAAAGAAGTCGCGCACAAGCCGCAGGTAACTTTGGCGCAGATTATAATAGCCAATTAATTATCGACGCCGAAACCGCATTCAGTGGTTATACCGAGTTAACTGGTCAGCCTAATGTGATTGGTTTATATGTTGACGGTAAAGCGGTTGATACTGTGGTTGCCGGTCAAGATGCCGTTGTTGTGCTAGATAATACGCCATTCTATGCAGAGTCAGGTGGACAGGTGGGCGATAAAGGTCAACTGACAGCTGAAGGTTTACTGTTTATTGTTAACGACACGCAAAAGTTTGGCCCTGCTATTGGTCATGAAGGTCAATTAAGCCAAGGCAAATTAGTTATTGGTCAGCAGTTAATTGCGCAAGTGGATAAAAATTTACGTCATCGTACTCAGTTAAATCATTCCGTCACTCACTTACTGCATGCTGCATTACGTCAAGTGTTAGGCTCGCATGTGTCTCAGAAGGGCTCATTAGTTAACCCTGAGCGCTTACGTTTTGACTTTGCTCATTTTGAAGCGGTTAAAGCTTCAGAGTTAAAAGCGGTTGAAGATCTAGTCAATGCTCAAATTCGCCGTAACCATGAACTTTGCACCACTGAAATGGCCATTGACGAAGCCAAAGAAAAAGGCGCTATGGCATTATTTGGTGAGAAATACGATGACCAAGTCCGCGTGGTGACTATGGGGGATTTCTCTATCGAGCTATGTGGTGGTACTCATGTTGGCCGTACTGGTGATATTGGGTTATTTAAAATCACTTCTGAGGGCGGTATTGCTGCCGGTGTGCGTCGTATTGAGGCTGTCACAGGTATCGCAGCAATGGCTTATATTGCCGATCAACAAGCAGTATTAGATGAAGCTGCGCAATTACTTAAATCAGACAGTGCTTCAGTAGTGGCTAAGTTAAAAGCCCAGTTAGATAAAGTGAAGCAATTAGAAAAAGATTTGTCGCAGTTAAAAGATAAGTTAGCTGCAGCAGCCAGTGCCGATATGGCGGGTGATGCAGTCGACATCAATGGGGTTAAGTTGTTAGTTAAGCAGCTTGATGGCATTGATCCTGGTTCACTTCGTGGTTTACAAGATGAGCTGAAACAAAAGCTTAAATCTGCGATTATTGTCTTAGGTACGTCTAAAGACGGTAAAGTTAATTTAATTGCTGGTGTCAGCAATGATTTAACTAAAAAAGTTAAAGCGGGTGAGTTAGTGGCAATGGTCGCACAGCAGGTTGGCGGTAAGGGCGGCGGACGCCCAGATATGGCTCAAGCGGGTGGTACTCAGCCTGAGAATTTAGCCGCTGCATTAGCCTTGGTTGCACCTTGGGTAAACGAACGTTTAAGCTAATTAAATCTGTAAATTAACGATTTATCGGCAATTGAGTCATAAAGTCTACTATATGAAGCTTTATGACTTGAGTGCTATCAGTAGATTTGGCATAGTGAACTAACTTGCTAACAGTAAAAGCGTTTAAAAGGATTACCAGTGTCAGACAATGCTTTTTTTTGTGCTCAAGTGTAGTACTCTGATTTGGTATTTGTTTTCCATTGCTAGCGTTTTTGTTGTTGGTTTGCCGTATTGGATTGTTTAACCAGCGAGTCGTATCGTGAATGTGATTAATTGACGGTTAACCTCGTTTCAAAAGATGAAAATCATCAAGTTTTATGATTTCTTAAGAGAATATGCTTTATAAACCGACGTATTCAGAAATTGATACTATGATTTTATGTAAAGCAGACCTTATAATGAGCGCATATTACGGATAAAGCGTGTTATGCAGATTGAACTTAAAGGAGCAGTCGAATGCTAATTTTGACTCGTCGTGTAGGCGAAACATTAATGATCGGTGACGAAGTCACAGTTACTGTGTTAGGTGTTAAAGGTAACCAGGTACGTATCGGTGTCAATGCACCTAAAGAAGTATCTGTTCATCGTGAAGAGATCTATCAACGTATTCAGTCTGAGAAGTCAGGTACCCCTTCTGAAGGTGGTAATTACTAAGTTCGAGCATATTTGATCGATATCAAAAAGTCAGCATTTGCTGACTTTTTTGTTTTCTGCATGTGAGATATTTCTGGCGGTTAAACAGGGCGGTTAAGTTTATATCCAGTATGGTTAGTCAAAGCGCTGCATATTATTTAAGTTAAGGCTTACTCGCATCTGTGTACCACAGCAGAGTGATTATATTGATAATAGATAGCACATTCATCGATACACGGGCGAAGACTAAATACAGGAGCGCTCAGGCGTGTTAGTTGCCCTTTCTTCAACGACGAGCCTAATCCGCTATCGTAGTGATCCAATAGCAGGATGCCTATTCTATGTTGCAAAGCAAAATGCTTTGTCTCTTGGCTTACCCTCCAGACGAGATTGAAGTATTAGCTCTACGCGAGTGATATTAAAAACAGCCTCCATGGCTTTGATTAAGATCTTGTTGAAGTATCTTACTGACACTCTAATATGAGCATTGGAAATCGCTTGGTTTTATTGTGTTGAGTCAGCATTAATCTATCTCAAAGGTTTTACCCTAGTTGTTCTGGCATTAAGTGGTCAATTATCGTTCAGATTATCAACTACATAAAAAATACTTAAACCGTTCATGTTAATCATTATGGTCACATTAATTATGACAAATGGCCTGGCGAAATTTTAATCTTCAAAACCTCGTCTAAGTTAGTTAATTGATATGCTGATAATGTCGTTTGTAAAAAAAGTTTTTTATCGCTAAATTTCTAACAGACTTAACAGCGAGATAATGAGATGAAGGAAGATTATTTAAATCAATTTTCACTGAAAAGACCACTGTTTTTGTGACTATTTGAGTCTATTATCCCCAATGTGCTTAAAAACACTCCAAATGAAGTTAGGTTTCCTAAAAAGGGTTTGACTTATTTTCATCAAACAGTAATATGTGCGCCAAGAAACGGAGAGGTGGCCGAGTGGCCGAAGGCGCTCCCCTGCTAAGGGAGTATGGGCTTTAAATCCCATCGAGGGTTCGAATCCCTCCTTCTCCGCCATTTCTTACGATAGATATACGATGCGGATGTAGCTCAGCTGGATAGAGTACCTGGCTACGAACCAGGCGGTCGGAGGTTCGACTCCTCCCATCCGCACCATTATCTATTATAGTGTTAAACATGAATGCGCGTGTAGCTCAGCTGGATAGAGTACCTGGCTACGAACCAGGCGGTCGGAGGTTCGACTCCTCCCACGCGCACCATTCATGTTTCACTAAAACCCAATTTATGCGCGTGTAGCTCAGCTGGATAGAGTACCTGGCTACGAACCAGGCGGTCGGAGGTTCGACTCCTCCCACGCGCACCATATATTGCGGAGAGGTGGCCGAGTGGCCGAAGGCGCTCCCCTGCTAAGGGAGTATGGGCTTTAAATCCCATCGAGGGTTCGAATCCCTCCTTCTCCGCCATTCATTAAGTATAGTTAGCAGTTTAATGCTAACTACAGCGATACTGATGAATGGCATGTTGTAACGATTTTGCGCGTGTAGCTCAGCTGGATAGAGTACCTGGCTACGAACCAGGCGGTCGGAGGTTCGACTCCTCCCACGCGCACCATAATAAAAAAGCCCTGCATTATTGCAGGGCTTTTTTTATGGTTCATTTTTAGACTATTTTCTTATCCACGCCTAAGCCCTTTATCAACAAAAGCTGATATTTACATCTTTATTCACTTATCTCCCAAGTCGTGATTTGTTATTCATTTTATCAAGCTGTTAAATCAATAAAATATGACTCATATCGTTGTTCTTATCATGGTTTTACTAATTTAAAGCTTATTAAGCGAAATTCATTGATGATTTAATAAATTATGCCTGTATTTATTGAGATTTATTGATCCAACCTCATCTAATATCACTAATTTGGTAAGACCAATTTACAAAAAGATAGCATTGTGGCGCTAATTTGTTTATATTTTGTGACGGTTTTTTGGGTTTTAATCTCAGTTTGCTATTTTACCATGAAAATACAACTTCATTGAATACGCGTTCAATATGAATATTTATGCTTTATTGAATAGTTGATGCGCTTTATGTAATCGTTAACGGTGTTCCTGTCTTGGTGCAGGTTTGTGATATTGCACCGCGATCGCGCATTAGCGCACGATACATAATAGCCAGCGCGATAGTTTGATGTTTACTAGAAAAAGTGAGGACACATGACATCGATATCAGAGCAGTTATCTGATGCACTTGGCATTATGGTAATGGGCATGGGCTTAGTATTTATTTTTTTGAGTATTTTAATTATTGGTATTGGCATTGTTGCCAAGCTTTTTCCTGCACCTATCGAGGAGCCTGTCACTGGGCCAGCAACGACAGGTTGTGCAAAAACCGTTGGGATAGATCCTAAGTTGGTTGCCGCTATCACTTCTGCGATACATCAATACCGCGCAAAATAATTTTGGAGTCATTATGATCAAGCCGTTAGCATTAACCGATGTTGTCCTGCGTGACGCACACCAATCAATACTCGCAACACGTTTACGTATTGACGATATGTTACCTATTGCACCACTGTTAGACAAAATAGGCTTTTGGTCTCTTGAGTCATGGGGAGGGGCCACATTTGACTCTTGTATTCGCTATTTAGGTGAAGACCCTTGGGATCGCATTCGTGAACTCAAAAAAGCTATGCCTAATACCCCGCAGCAAATGTTGCTTCGAGGCCAAAATTTATTAGGTTATCGTCATTATGCCGATGATGTTGTTACGCGTTTTGTCGAACGAGCGCATGCCAATGGTGTCGATGTATTTCGTATTTTTGATGCGATGAACGACGTGCGTAATCTTGAAACCGCGGTTAAAGCGGTTAAAAATGTTGGCGGTCATGCTCAAGGAACAATTTCTTTCACTACTAGCCCAGTTCATTCTGTTGATACTTGGGTCGATATGGCAAAGCGTTTAGAAGATATGGGCGCTGATTCATTATGCATTAAAGACATGGCTGGTTTACTTAAACCGATGCAAGCTTACGATCTGATCAGCCGTTTAAAATCGCAAACCGACCTAATGGTGTCGATGCATTGTCATGCAACAACGGGCCTGAGCACGGCTACATATCAAAAAGCCATTGAAGCGGGTGTTGATGTGCTCGATACCGCTATCTCTTCAATGAGCCAAACTTACGGCCACAGCGCCACAGAAACCTTAGTGGCTATGGTTGAAGATACTGACAGAGCAACCGGTTACGATATGGTGTTGCTAGAAGAGATTGCCGCTTACTTTCGTGAGGTGCGTAAAAAGTATGTGCGTTTCGAAGGTGCATTAAAAGGTATCGACTCACGTATTTTACGCGCTCAAGTGCCTGGTGGCATGTTAACCAACATGGAAAATCAATTAAAAGAGCAGGGCGCTGCTGATAAAATGGATGCCGTGCTTGAGGAGATCCCGCGGGTGCGTGAAGACTTAGGATTTCTTCCATTAGTCACCCCAACATCACAAATTGTTGGTTCGCAATCGGTGATTAACGTATTAATGGGCGAGCGTTATAAGTCCATGACCAAAGAAACCGAAGGCGTGCTCAAAGGCGAATACGGTGCGACGCCAGCGCCGGTTAATGCTGAGCTTCAGGCAAGAGTGTTAAAAGGCGAGCAGCCTATTACTTGTCGGCCGGCAGATTTGATTGCACCCGAACTCGACAAACTACGTACTGAATTAGCTGAAATATCTGCAGATCAAGGTATCTCGTTAGCTGCAGACGTTGACGATGATGTAATGACTTACGCCTTGTTCAATCAAATTGGTCTGCAATTTCTTAAAAATCGCGGTAATCCGGATGCATTTGAACCTATACCAAGCGCCGACGATCTTAACGTTAAAGTCGATAGCGGCCCTGCAACGTATCGCGTCAATGTAGAAGGTCAGCATTTTGTCGTCGAAGTCAGCGAAGGAGGGGAAATAAGTCACATTGCGCCAGCTTCCGCTTCAGCCGCGCCAGCAGTTGCAACGCCAACTCAAATTGCCTCACCGCCTGCAGGCGAGGTTAAGTGCACTATGGCTGCGCCATTATCGGGTAATATTTTTAAAGTGCTAGTGAGCAATGGTCAAGCGGTAACAAGCGGTGAAGTGATCATCATCCTTGAAGCAATGAAAATGGAAACTGAAATTCGCGCTCAACAAGATGGTGTTGTCACTCAGTTAGTAGTTAAACAAGGTGACAGTGTAACCGTAGGTTCAGCATTGTTATCATTAGCATAAGAGGTCGAGATGGAAGGATTATTGGCCTTTTGGGCAGAAACGGGTATCGCTAACTTTACTGGTGGCCAGCTGCTAATGATGGCTGTTGGTTGTTTGTTATTATTTTTAGCAATAATGAAAGGTTTTGAACCGTTATTATTATTACCCATTGGATTTGGGGCAATATTAGCCAACATTCCTAATGCCGGCTTTACTGATGAAGGTGGTTTATTATTTTACGCTTATCATGTTGGGATCGAGACTGGGGTGTTCCCGTTACTCATCTTCATGGGTGTCGGTGCATTAACTGATTTCGGCGCACTAATTGCTAACCCTAAAACGCTACTACTGGGTGCGGCTGCACAATTTGGTATTTTTGCCACCTTGCTCGGTGCTATTGCCTTAAATTGGGTGCCTGGGTTTGAGTTTAGTATGCAAGATGCTGCAGCCATTGCGATTATTGGTGGTGCAGACGGTCCAACGGCGATTTTCTTAGCCTCTAAACTCGCGCCAGAATTGTTAGGGGCAATTGCTGTTGCTGCATATTCATATATGGCACTCGTGCCGCTTATTCAGCCGCCAATTATGAAACTGCTCACGACCAAAGCCGAGCGTGAAATCAAAATGGAGCAATTGCGTGAGGTCAGTAAGAAAGAGAAAATTATTTTCCCACTGATGGTGCTTGGTTTAACCATTTTGTTTTTACCCGCGGCAACGCCCTTAATTGGCATGTTCTGCTTGGGTAATTTAATGCGCGAATCTGGCGTGGTTGATCGTTTATCAAAAACAGCTCAGAACGAGTTAATCAATATCGTAACGATCTTTTTAGGTCTAGCCGTTGGATCTAAGTTATCTGCGGATCAATTTCTACGTATCGAAACGTTAGGTATTTTAATCCTGGGGGCGGTTGCGTTCAGCATTGGTACCGCTTCTGGTGTATTGATGGCTAAATTAATGAGTAAGCTTTCTGGTGGAAAAATTAATCCACTTATTGGTGCCGCTGGGGTTTCTGCTGTGCCAATGGCTGCCCGTGTGGTTAATAAAGTTGGTTTAGAGGCTAACAACCAAAACTTCTTGCTGATGCACGCGATGGGACCTAACGTTGCCGGTGTTTTGGGCAGTGCTGTCGCTGCTGGTGTGTTATTGGCTGTTTTGGGCTAAAGCGTCTATTTTCTGCTTAAGCAGACTCATCGAAATGCAGCCTAAATCTTAATGGCTTTAGGCTGTTTAGTGAGTCTACTAAGTTGATTTGATTCGTCTGTTTACTGTTGATTATTATGGGGATGGTGGGATTTTAATGGTCTAATTTTGCTTAGCTGTTTTAATCTTTAAAGCGGTTACTGTGGTATTTAGTCGTACGAAGAGAGATTTGTCTTTGCAATTAATAGCAATAAGCCAGCACGATAAAGTGCTGGCTTATTCATTTATACAATATTGTTTTCGGTGTTATTAAGCTGTTTGTTCAATTGGCTTGTCATCCGAGTAAAACTGTTCAACATCAAGCTGACCTTCGCTCTTACCAATAACAACCGCGGTCATCATGTCGCCAGTGACATTCGTTGCCGTGCGGATCATGTCAATAATACGGTCAATAGCCGCAATAAAGGCGATACCTTCAAGTGGTAAGCCTATTACGCCTAATGTCACAGTTAACATCACCATCGCGCTACCTGGCACACCTGCGGTACCGACAGAAGCAACCGTTGCCGTGACTGCAATTAACATATAGTCAGTCATGTCGAGCGGGATACCGTAAATTTGTGCAATAAAAATGGCGGCAATCGCAGGGTAAATACCACCACAACCGTCCATGTTCATTGTTGCGCCCAAGGGTAATACAAACGCACTGTATCGTTTTGATACGCCCATCGCCTCTGAACAACGGGTACTGGCAGGTAAGGTTCCGAAACTTGATGCAGTACTGAAGGCTACGATTTGCGCTGGCATGGCTTTACGGAAAAACTGCACAGGACTTAACCCTGCAGCAAACTTTACTAACCCGCCGTAAACAAAAATGATATGGATGAGTGCGGCAATATAAATCGCCATAATAAACTTACCTAATGGTAATAATGTGCTCAAACCATACTCACCTACAACCCACGCCATTAGGCCAAATACGCCAATTGGTGTCAGTTTTAGCACCATACGAGTTAATTGAAACATCACTTCAGCACCAGCTTCAATAACGTTCTTTAACGGTGCGGCTTTTTCGCCGACTGCATTAATGGCAATACCAACTAGCGCGGCAAATACGATGATTTGCAACACATTGCCATCAGCTAATGATGCAAACGGATTGACTGGGATCATGTTGAGCAACACTTGGGCGAAGCCTGGAATATCACGCTCGCGTACCTCTGTTGTGGCTAAAGCAAGATTGCCGCCCATATCGATCAGACTGCCGACCGTTAAGCCAATAAATGAAGCAATTGTGCCGGTAAACATAAACATGGCTAACGTTTTAAAGCTTAAACGCTTTAAATTACCCTGCGAGCCTAGAGAGGTAATGCTGACCACAATGGCACAAAATACTAAAGGCGCGACCAGCATTTTAATGGCACTAATAAACAAATCACCCAGCGGTTTTAACATTATCGCCGATTCGCCTAATCCGACACCTGTGAGTGTGCCTAAAACAAAGCCAGCAATGACTTTCTGCCAAAAAGGGATGCGTTTGAGGGTTTGCAATATCATGAAAGTTCCAAATTATGTCATTATGGCGCTACTCAATTTGAGTAGACAAGGTCGTTGTGCGAGACTCATTATGTTTATTAATGAGTTATGAATTACTAAAAAGTTAACCCCTTTATTGGCGACATCGTGCGATATTACTGGCTAGTCTTTAAAAAAATAGCCGGTGTTAACGCTTAATAACGATCAATTAAATTCGTTAAGGTTAATAAATATTAATCGTATTGTATGAAGTGATCGAATGACAAACAACGTTATTTTATTATAACTTATAAGAATAAATAAATTTGTTATTATAACTTTAAGTATTTCACTCCCTATTAACGTATTTGCATGATAACGACTTTAATTTTGTCAGTTGAGTCAGAAAAGCTTGCGTTTTTTGCGTAATTCATCGTTTTACCACTAGGGTGTTCAGGCCAATATCTTGGCCTAAGATACATCATTTTAATATTGATACACTGGATCTTGAGCGAGATATGTTGGGCTTATATACATATTAAAGGTCCAATAAAAATAAATTGAATAGTGAACATAATGAAACTATTAATGCGTATTAAGGTCTATTGATGACAAATTTATGGTTAATGTTCAGCGGTGCGTTTTTAGCCGCCACCTTACTGCCTGGTGGCTCTGAAGTCTTACTGGTAGCTTTACTTAATCAAACCCCCTCTTCATGGCTTGAATTATTGATACTGGCTAGTATCGGAAATACACTCGGGGCGATAACCAGTTATGGTCTTGGTCGAGCAGGGCGATTAGCCAAAAATCCTCAAGATATTCAAAGCCGACAATATCGTTATGCGCTTGCGTGGATAGAAAAATATGGTACGTGGGCGTTACTGTTATCTTGGTTACCAATAATTGGTGATTTATTATGTTTACTGGCTGGATGGCTTAAAATTCCTATTGTGCCGGCATCATTTTTTATGTTTGTCGGTAAGCTTATCCGTTATAGCCTCATAGTGTTACTGGTGATGTATTCGGTCGATTTTTGATAGCCATTATCTGTGTAACCGTCATGGTTATATTTGTTATAAAAGGAAGGAATCAGTTTTGAAACTAAATGTAAATAAATGGATACTGGCTGCTGCCATCAGCGCAGCGTTGAGTGGTTGTGCATACAACGCTCAGCAAGCATCGAGTTTACCCCAAGGTGTCACCTTAATCGAAATCGCGACCCCGCAAGAAAACCAAGTGAGTATTCCCTATAAAAAATATCAGTTAGCCAATGGTTTAACGGTTATTTTACATCAAGATAAGTCAGATCCTTTGGCTCATGTCGATGTGACTTATCATGTGGGATCGGCGCGAGAACTAGCAGGGCGCAGTGGTTTTGCCCATTTATTTGAGCACATGATGTTTCAAGGTTCACAGCACGTTGAGGATGAACAACATTTTAAAGTGGTGACCGAAGCGGGCGGAACATTAAACGGCAGTACTAATACTGATAGAACCAATTACTTTGAAACGGTTCCGAGTAACCAGTTAGAAAAAATGCTGTGGTTAGAGTCGGATCGTATGGGTTTTTTACTGCCAGCGCTCACCAGCGAAAAATTTGAGGTGCAACGTGAAACCGTTAAAAATGAGCGCGCACAGCGCATCGATAACCGCCCTTATGGTCGTTTGAATGAACGTTTTAACCAAGCATTCTATCCCGCTAGCCATCCTTATTCATGGCCTGTTATTGGTTGGCCAGACGATTTAGATCGCGCCACAGTCGATGACGTTAAACATTTTTTCCAACGTTGGTATGGACCTAACAATGCCACCTTAACCATTGGTGGTGACATTGATGAAATGCAAACATTGGCGTGGGTGAATAAATATTTTGGGGAAATTCCAGCGGGACCAGTCGTCAAGCCTGAAGCGAAAACCATGGTCACATTGGATAAAACTCGCTATATCTCGATGGAAGATAAAGTACACCTACCGCTTATTTACGTCGGGTTTCCAACCGTTTATGCGCAGCACAAAGACGAGGCAGCCCTCGATTTACTGGCTAATATTCTTGGCGGCGGTAAAACATCACTGATTTATAAGAATTTAGTTAAAGATGGCTATGCAGTGCAAGCTGCGGTCAGTCATCCATGCCAAGAGCTGGCCTGTCAGTTATCACTTTATGCAGTGGCCAATCCCGCTAAAGGTGGCAGTCTTGCCGATCTTGAAACTCGAATTAATCAGACTATCAATGAGTTTGAACAACGTGGCGTAACCGACGATGACTTACAAAAAGTGAAAGTGCAGTTCGAAGCAAATACTATTTTTGGTATGCAGAGTGTGGCCGGTAAAGTGTCCACCCTTGCTGCGAACCAAACCTTCTTTGGTCAGCCTGACATGGTGGCATCTGATTTAGCTCGTTATGCTAACGTCACCAAAGCCGATGTGATGCGCGTTTTCAATACTTACATTAAAAACAAACCCATGGTGGTGATGAGTATTGTCCCTGAAGGGCAAACGCAATTGATTGCTCATGCAGACAATTTTATACCAACCACTATGCCTATTGCACAAGAAGCGGTCACAGGATTAACCGACATCACTTTTGCAAAGTCTTCATTTAATCGCAATAAAATGCCTTCATCTGCTGCAGCACCTTTGTTAACCGTTCCGCAATTGTGGGACAGCAAGCTTGCCAATGGCATCGAAGTGATGGGCACTGAAAGTGATGAAACCCCAACCGTTGAACTGCTTATTTATCTTGATGGTGGTCATCGATTAGACCCAGCTAACAAAGCCGGTTTAGCAGAATTAACTGCATCTATGCTTAATGAGTCAAGCGAGCTGCGAAGCAGTGAAGATTTAGCTGGCGCGCTTGATATGCTTGGGTCATCCATTAGCTTCGGTTCCAGTGATTCACAAAGTTATATCAAGGTGTCGAGTTTGACCGAAAATCTTGATGCTACGCTGGCACTGGTTAAGGAGCGTTTGTTTAGTCCTGGTTTTGTTGCCGCTGATTTTGAACGGGTTAAGCAACAACAATTGCAAGGCTTACAACATCAGCTGTCCGATGCTAACTATCTCGCTAGCACGGGTTTTTCTGCTTTGTTGTATGGTGAAAATAGTCCGTTGGGCATTAGCAGTGATGGTACGATTAACACCATATCAGCGTTAACTCTTGATGATGTGAAGCAGTTTTATCATCAGCAGTACCGTGCCGGTAATGCTCAGATGGTGGTGGTATCAGACTTAAGCCAGCAGCAGATCATGCCGAAGTTGTCGATGTTTGCTCAGTGGCAAGGTGAGGCAACGCACTTTGCTGCATTACCTGCATTGCCAGCCCACCCTAAAAATATCGTTTATCTGATTGATAAACCGGGTGCGGCTCAATCGGTTATTAATATTGGTCAGGTGTCGTTACCCTATGATGCTACCGGTGATTTCTTTAAAGCCTATTTGATGAACTATCCATTAGGTGATGCGTTTAATAGTCGAGTTAATCTAAATTTACGTGAAGATAAAGGTTACACCTATGGTGCTCGCACTCAATTTAGTGGTGGTGAAGATACCGGTAAATTTATGGCTTATGCCAGTGTGAGAAGTGATGTCACAGGCTTATCTTTGGCTGAGTTTGTCAAAGAAATTAACGCTTACCAAGCGTCAGGTATGACAGACGAAGAAAGTGCCTTTATGCGCAGTTCAATTGCCCAAAGCCAAGCATTAGAATACGAAACACCGTATCAAAAAGCGGGCTTTTTAAGAATGATCCAACGCTATCAGTTAGCTCAAAATTTTACGGCTGAGCAAGACCAAATCGTCAACAGTATTTCGACGGATGAACTAAATAAATTGGCCAGTAAGTTACTTAATATCAACGATATGGTTATGTTGGTGGTGGGAGATAAAACCACAGTTGAACCGCAACTAAAAGCGCTAGGATATCAGGTTGAAATGGTCACGCTTGCTGACTAGTTGAACACTTGTTCCTAATAGGGTTAACAGTCGCCTTGAAATAAGTTAATGTTAACCCTATATAGATATAGCCCAAGCTATTTTAAAATTATCGTATGCTTTAATCGTAATATCATTCTGTGTCGGTTAATGAGTGAATAGCAGAGAATGTTTAAGGATCCATTAACGGTGACATAGAGTGTTGCCGTTTTTAATTTCACCCTCATAAACACGCTAATTATACTGAGTTACACTTTTTTCGCGTTTTCAGTAATAATCTCGTTTATTATCAGGTCCAGCTGTTTACTCGCAATGCGAATCCATAAAAGAGAGTAGTAAATTGAAGTCTTTCAATGAAAAAGTCGAACACTTAAGCGACACTCAAGGCCGTGAGGCTTTATTGGGCATGTCACGTGGTATTGAACGTGAAGCATTGCGTATTGATGAAAATGGCCATCTAGCACAAGACGAACACCCAAAAGCGCTTGGTTCTGCTCTTACTCATTCGCGTATCACTACCGATTATAGTGAAGCTTTATTAGAATTTATTACGCCGGTAAGCCACAGTGTTGATGAGTTATTAGATGGGTTAACCCAAACCCATGCATATAGTGTGCGCAATTTAAACGGTCAAAAATTGTGGCCTGTCAGCATGCCATGTTACGTCGGTGACGTCAGTGATATTCCGGTTGCACGTTATGGTAGTTCCAATAACGGTAAAATGAAAACGCTATACCGCAAAGGATTAACCCATCGCTATGGTGCGTTAATGCAAATTATTTCCGGGGTGCATTTTAATTTTTCTGTGTCGCAAGATTTATGGCAACGCCTGTATGACGACAAAATTGCTAATGGCAATGGCAGCGCTTGTTGCAGTAAAAATATTAGCCTTGAAGATTTTATCTCTGAATCCTACTTTGGCCTTATTCGAAATTATCGTCGTTTAGTGTGGGTATTACCGTATTTGTTTGGCTCGACGCCGGCATTATGCAGTTCGTTTATTAAAGATCAAGATGTCGATTTTGAGTTTCAAAAAACCGGTAAAGGCACCTTGTATCTGCCTTATGCAACGTCACTGCGCATGAGTGATTTAGGTTATACCAATAAAGAACAAGACACGCTGAATATTAGTTACAACTCATTGCCTGAATACCTTGAGGGTGTGGGCGCTGCGATTAAGATGCCCTCGAAAAGTTTTGCTAAAATCGGCATTAATGTCGATGGAGAGTATCGCCAACTCAACAGCAATATATTACAAATTGAAAATGAGTTTTACGCCCCCATACGCGCTAAGCGTGTGACCAAAAAAGGTGAAAAACCTTCACAAGCTTTATCGCGTGCAGGGGTTGAGTATATTGAAGTGCGCGCTTTGGATGTTAATCCATTTAGCCCTGTTGGTATTGACGCCACTCAAGTGCGTTTTCTTGATCTGTTCCTGTTGTATTGCCTATTATCTCCTTCTGAAAATACTGATGAGGTCGGTGAGGCTGAAATTGCCGCTAACTTAAAAGCCGTCGTATTAGAAGGCCGCAAGCCAGGACTTGAACTACAGCGTAATGGCAAAAATATTGGATTAACGCAATGGATGCATGAACTCTTTGCACAATTAGACACTATCGCTAAGCTGCTCGACGGCGATGATAGCTATGCCTACAAAACTGCATTGAATACTTGGTCAGAAGCCATTGATAACCCAAACAAAACGTTATCAGGGCGAGTGATGAATGAGGTCGTCCTTAAAGGTACCGATCACGGCGTGTGGGTTAAACAATTGGCTAATGATTACCACGAGTTTTTAAGCCATTACCCATTAAGTGATGAGATTACAAAATCTTATGAGGATGAGGCGAAAAAATCTTTACTTGAATTACAAAGTTTAGAGGCTCAACCACAAGATAATTTTGCGGTTTTCTTACAAAATTATTTTAATGATGTTGTTCCTGCTGGCACTTTTGAGGCGAAATAAGCGATGCAATTTTATTCATCTTGGCGAGCACTGCTGGTTGCGGGCGCGGCATTGGCTATTCAGGGCTGTGCCTCATCGCCAGATGATATGGTTGAATGTGGTACTGTGTCGAGCTATGTAGAGCCCGACAACAGTGCTAATTTATATCGTGTCGTGGTCACTCATTTAGACGGCGTGCCAGTTATTTCAAGACCGAATTATCTATTATCGCCAGGCGAACATACATTTACTGTGGCAGAACTGATTAACTCACCAGATTTGAAAGTGTCATTATCAGCTCGTAAGGTAAAAATGCTTTCGGTTAATGTCGTTGCCGAGCAGCAATACCATATAGCGGCTAAATTCAATACCGATAAAATCTATATTGGTCAAAATCAAGGCTATTGGCAGCCAATAGTTTGGCAAACCGAATTTCATCAATGTGAAATGAAACGCTAAGCATAATTGCATTGATTTTTAATTGATGTAAAACTAAATCCAGAATCAATATCTTAGGTGCTGGTAGAGGTGTTATGAAGTGTTTTTTAGGTATCGTTAGCGTTGTTTTATCTCTGTCATTAGCGGGCTGTGCCACTTCGCCTCCAAAAGAGCCTGATAATTTATGTTCTATTTTTAAAGAACATCGTTCGTGGTATGACGCAGCGGTTAATACACGTGAAAAATGGGGCGTGCCTGTACATGTTCCTTTAGCGATGATGTATCAAGAAAGTTCTTTCAAGCATAATGCTGCACCACCAATGGAATACTTTTTAGGTTTTATCCCCACAGGACGTGCCAGTGACGCTTATGGATATGCGCAAGCCAAAACCATGACTTGGAACGATTATGTTCGTGAAACAGGTAACAGTTGGTCTAGCCGCAGCGACTTTGACGATGCGATGGATTTTATGGGTTGGTTTATCTACAAAACAAATAAAATTAATGGTGTATCCAAGTGGGATGCTAAAAACCAATACTTAAATTACCATGAAGGCTGGGGCGGTTATAAACGTGGCAGCTATAAAGCCAAAAAATGGTTAGTCCCGGTAGCGAATAAAGTCGATCAACGTTCAAAACGTTATGCTGCGCAATATCATCAATGCAAAGAGAATTTAGATTCGTCATGGTTGTGGCGATTATTTTTTGATTAACCATATAGCCTCCTTGTGAGGCTATTTATTGTGCGTAAAACATCCACTTACTCCTTAAATACACTCGATTGTAATAGTTGTGTTTACATTTTGTTAAATCGTCAATATCCTGCATTGTGTAAAATGTTGTCAACGATATTGCGGATCCCAATATGCAAAACCAAAATAATAATAAATTGCAGTTAAAAGTGGTGCTACTTCCGGCGTTATGCCTGATGCTAGCAATGTTGGCGATTTTTTTTATGTCAGCGCCAGTTGATCAATCTACGGTGTTAATCTTGCTAGGGTGCACTTTAGTGATCCAGTCATGGCTTGGCTGGTTGTTATTTAATCAAGCGATTAACCAGCGTTTAGCGGCACTTCAAGATTATTTAGCCTTGGTCGTGAGTACTGAAACCGCACCACAGAAGCGCCTAGTCGATCCGATTGATGATCAACTCGGTCACATTACTAACCAGTTCAGTGCCTTTATTGAAGGCTTAAAAGTCGTTTTAGCTGAGATTAGACAAGATGTACAAACTTTTCACCATGGCTCACAGGTACTCACTGAGCGAATGAGTTTAGCCGAGCAGTCGATTAGCAATAGTCATGGTGAGAACGAACATATCACCTTATCTTTAAACGCCATTACTCAAACCGCAGATGACTTATCCTTAAGTGCTGATGAACTTAAATCGACCTCAGTTAACCTGACCCAGTTATTACAGTCTGGTAATCAAGACGCCATCGCCAATCACCAAAGTATGACTGATTTCACCAATGGCATTGATGTTATGGTGAACGACTTAGATCTACTCAATAAAGACAGTCAGAAAATTGGTAGCGTACTTGAGGTGATTAAAAGTATTGCAGAGCAAACTAACTTATTGGCGCTTAATGCCGCTATCGAAGCCGCTCGTGCGGGTGAGCAAGGCCGAGGTTTTGCTGTGGTTGCTGATGAAGTGCGTGCATTAGCCTCGCGCACCCAAGAGTCCACCGTCGAAATACAAACCATAGTGGAAGCACTGCAAATTAAAGCTAATAATGCGGTTAATGGCATCAGTAAAAGCCAGCAGATAAGCCAAGTCGGCCTGCAACAATGTCAGCGAGTCACTCAAGCATTTGATAATATTGAAGTGGTATTTACCCAGCTTGACAGTGTCGCTAGCAACATTGCTGATAGTATTTTGGGCCAGCAAGCATCGACTAATTCAATTAATCAACGCGCGGCAAAAATGTCGAGTTTAAGCCAAGATGTTCATGACCATTTAACTGTGATTGCCGAGCGGGCGCAACAGCAAAAAGTCACCGCTAACAAGCTTGATCAAGAGTTAACCCGAGTGTGCGTGTAGTTGTGTTTGCCGCTAAAAAAATCTGACACAAAAAAGGAGCCTAGGCTCCTTTTTGATTAACGTGTTTATTGCCAAGCGCTTGGCAAATTGCCCGGGCAAAATTTACTTGGCAAACTCAGCTAAAATCCAATCTAATGGTGCTTGATACTGTTGTGGCATCCACGTTTTAAGCTGATTGATACTGTCAGTCAGCATAGGGTTATTATGCACAGACAGATTCAAATGACCCACTTTGCGCCCCATGCGAACGTCTTTGTTATACCAAAACAGCTCCGCATTAGGCAGGCTTAACCAGCGATCGTCTTTATCAACGCCGATAAGGTTTACCATCACGCATTGAAAATTCACTTGTGGCTGATGCAAAGGTAAGTTACATAAAGCCCGTAAATGCAATTCAAACTGATTGATATGACAACCCGCTTGGGTCCAATGGCCAGAATTATGCACTCGCGGTGCTAACTCATTCACCATTAAGTGTTCACCAACACGGAAACATTCCATTGCCATTACACCGACGTATTCAAGACCATGCATGACCTTGCTTAGCATGTCTTCCGCTTCAGCTTGCAAAGGTGCTAAGCGGCTTAATGGCGCGATAGAGGCCATTAAAATACCGTCTTGGTGCAAGTTAAGTGTTAGTGGGTAGAACAAACAGCGGCCATCTTGAGTGCGAACACCAACTATCGACACTTCTTCATCGAAGTTAATCGCTTGTTCGGCAATTGCTTCGTTGCGCCAATCGGCAGGGATGGTTGTCGATTCTGCCTGTTTTAACCAATGTTGGCCTTTACCGTCATAACCGCCGGTGCGACGTTTTAATAATACCCGCTCACCATAAGCCTTATGCAGGGCTTCGGTGCTGGTATTGTCATCGACTAATTGCCAAGGTGATGTGGCGACAGCTAATTCATCGAGCAGACTTTTTTGAGTAAAGCGATCCGCTAAACGACCAAATACTGGACCATTAATAAAATGTGGGTGTTGGCTGAGTTGTAAACTGAGCTGTGACTCTGGCCATTGCTCGCGTTCAGCGGTAATGATGTCATCAGCTTCTAGCGGTAATTGCGCATCTGATGGCGTCATAATGTCAACTGGACGCACATTAATGCCTAACGGCTGGCCAGCATGACTGAGCATGGCGCCTAATTGACCGTCACCCAATACCCAAAGATTTTTTGGCAAAGTCATTAGTCTTCTCTCGGATCGGGATTATCAAGGACCGAGCGGGTTTGCTCATCACGAAATGCTTCTAAACGTTCAGCTAAAGCGGCATCGCTAATCGCCAAAATTTGACTGGCTAATAAACCGGCGTTAAATGCACCAGCAGTACCGATAGCCAAGGTGCCAACGGCAATCCCTTTAGGCATCTGTACAATAGACAATAGACTGTCCATGCCAGATAGTGCTTTGCTTTGTACTGGGACACCCAGCACAGGCAAACGAGTTTTAGAGGCGATCATGCCAGGTAAATGGGCTGCACCACCTGCGCCACCAATAATGACTTTATAGCCTTTATCGGCAGCGGAACTTGCAAATTCCATTAGCTTGTCAGGTGTTCTGTGAGCTGAAACGACTTCAACATGGTAAGGCACTTGTAACTTATCCATAATTTCAGCGGCGGCTTCCATCGTAGGCCAATCACTTTTCGAACCCATTACAACAGCAACTAGGGCTTGCATGTTAACTCCTTAACGTACTTATTCTATTAGTATATTTAGTTAATTCGCTCATCAGGATACCGCGGCGATTAACGTCAATATTAAGGCGATAAAAAAGGTGCTAGATAATAGCATAAGCCGTGCTCTGTTGGCTGCAATTCAGTGTTTTATGAGGCTAACACTCAGTTTCTAAATACGAAAACTAAGCTGGAACATCCAAGTTATCACTCGCTCAGATTTTTATTGATGCTGGTTTCAATCGCGACGAAATGATCATTTAAATAACCCTTTTTACTTATCTCGTCGTTATTAGTCGCAAACGCCATCTTGTTTGATTATCGCCAATCGGCTTATAGCCAATCGAGTGATCACAAATGAGTTGATGAAAAGCGCTTGATAAAAGCAAAATGATGAGGGAAACAGCATGAACACTAAAATAAGTCATAACCTAAGTTATCACTGCAAGCGGTTACAGCACAGTGTGTTAACCATAACGATAAGTGCCATGATTGTTAGTGGCTGCGCACCAGAACCCAAAGAAGGTTCTCAATCTAAGGCGCAAGATGCGACGATTGAAGTTGAATCGTCACTTCAGCAAGCGTCAAACAAACAGGGGCAGATACAGGCTTTGAATAATGCATCACCAGTTTCATACCAACAAGCAGCCAGTCTTGTCACTGAAGAACGGCAATTAACACGCACAAAATCCATTGATCATCCAGCTGGTTATCGCAATGTCACTTCCTTGGAGGCCAAGAGTCGTAGCATGACATTGCTGCCAAGCAATAATGATAAGTTTGCATCGGTAGTGCAAAACGGCAACATGGTTGCGGGTGAAACACCTGTATCAACCTTTTCAATTGATGTTGATACAGGCAGTTACAGCACCACGAGAAAATTGATTAATCAAGGTCAGTTGCCGCTTAAAAATAGCGTCAGAGTAGAAGAGCTGGTTAATTATTTTAGTTATGATTATCCCGCACCAACAAGAGAGAATACGCCGTTTAGTGTGACAACAGAGCTTGCTCCTTCACCTTATAATCAAGATACTCAGTTACTGCGGATTGGTATTAAAGGTTATGACATTGCGCCCGACAAGCTCGGAGCCAGCAATTTAGTGTTACTTTTGGACGTGTCTGGTTCAATGTCATCTAACGATAAATTGCCCTTATTGAAACAAGCACTGCTGATGCTCAGTCAGCAGTTATCGGCGCAAGATAAAGTGTCGATTGTGGTGTATGCGGGAGCCAGTGGTGTGGTGTTAGACGGTGTCGCTGGTAATGACTTTAGCGCGATTAACATCGCACTCAATCAGTTAAGTGCGCAAGGCGGCACTAACGGTAGCCAAGGGATTCAGCTGGCGTATCAAATAGCACAAAAGCACTTTATCGAAAACGGCAGTAACCGCGTTATTTTGGCCACAGATGGTGACTTCAACCTCGGTATGACAGATCATCAACAATTAGTTGATTACGTTGCCAGTCAAAGCAAAAAGGGGATTGGCTTATCAACCCTAGGTTTTGGTCTAGGCTCAGGCACTGCCAGTTATAACGACCATTTATTGGAGCAATTATCAAATAAAGCCAATGGTCAGTATGCCTATATTGACACCCTCAATGAGGCCAGAAAAGTCCTTGTTGACCAACTTCATGCCACCCTGCTAACCATTGCTCATGATGTCAAAATACAAATCGAGTTTAATCCAGCTGTCGTGTCAGAATATCGCTTAATTGGTTATGAGAATCGTATGTTAAATCGCAGCGACTTTAACAATGATGCCGTCGATGCTGGCGAAATTGGTGCGGGGCATACTGTGACTGCTTTATATGAACTACGTTATAACGACAGCCATCAGCGCTTAGTTGATCCACTGCGTTATGCTCAGAGCCAGTCTGAGTCGGTTAGTGGGGCTAAAAACACTAATGAAAGTCGAAGCGGGCAGTTAAGTACTGTGAATGAAGTGGCATTTTTAAAGTTGCGCTATAAAGCTATTGGCGAACAAGCTAGCCAATTAATAACTTATTCGATCAGCCGTGATCAGCAGTTAACACATTTACACCAAGCCAGTGATGATTTTCGCTTTGCTGCCGCCGTCGCCGGATTTGGCCAATTACTTAATCATAATGATTATGTCCACGATACTGATTATACTAAGTTAATTACGCTTGCAGAGTCAGCTATGGGCCAAGACCATTTTGGTTATCGCCATGAATTTGTGCAAATGCTTAAAACCGCGAGTGTACTTTCCCAAGCGTTAGCGCCGGGTGTCAATCGGCTTAATCAATAAGTGCATAATTAAAAGGATTAAATAGTGTCAACATTGAAACAGCCTACGCAACAGACTTTTGCCATACAAGCCGGCAGTGACGAGCAGCTGATGTTAGATTATCAGGCCGGCGATATGAATGCCTTTGAAACCTTGTACCGTAAGCATAAAGGACCTTTGTATCGTTATTTTGTCCGCCAATTACATCAGCAGCAGTTAGCAGAAGATTTATATCAAGATACTTGGGGTAAAGTGATTACTGCTGCAGCGCAATATCAGGTAACGGCTAAATTCACCACATGGTTATATAAAATTGCCCACAACTTATTGATAGATCATGTGCGTGCGGTTAAGCCACTGGACAAGCTGGCCCCACTTGGTGAAGACGAGACTATGGATAGCCTAGAAGCTGATAACCAAGCCTCACCAGAGTCGCAATTACAGCAACAGCAACAAGTCGATATGATGAAGCAATGCATTGCAAAACTGCCGCCTGTACAAAAAGAGGCTTTTTTACTCAATATCGAAATGGGGATGACCGCTGCCGCGATAAGCGATATTGCTAATGTGACTTTAGAAGCCACAAAAAGTCGTATTCGATATGCTTATCAAAGTATTAAGCAATGTATCGCGAACCAATGGCAGGAGACATCATTATGAGTCAGCAACAAGATCATGATGCAGAGTTCACTGCATTACAAACAGAAATCAAAGATGCTTACCATCAGCAACCTTTAGAGCAGCCATCGGCTGAACTGGATGAGGCTATTTTAGCCAAGGCGCGAGCTCATGTATCTGTTCAAGGCAAAAAGTCGACAAAGTCACTGTGGCAACGTAATGCCTGGGCATTTTCAAGTGCTGCATCAGTGTTGCTGGTGGCTGGATTGTTTATGTTAAATCCAAGCATACAACAGCAAGTGGGTATCGACCTTGAGCCTAGTTCATCGGTACAGCCTGCTTTATTACAACAGACTAAGAGGCTTTCAGCTGATGCTGCAACCGAAAAGTCGATAGTGGTAGAAGGTTTATCGAGCAGTGCCGAGCGTGCTGAAAATCAACCTCTCAGTCGTGGCGCCGCCAATATCGAGCCCGCCAGTGCTGCGCCAGCACAATCGGATACAAAACAAGCTGTTGCCCCCAAAGGCAATGAAGCCCAATCGCCAAAAAATTCGCTTGGATTACAATCGCTTGCTAATAACAACGAGGTGCAATTAATGAAGCAGCAAGATGAAAGTTCACTAAAAGGTGATATTCATTTAGATACGCCTGATGTCGCATTGGCCCGATTAACCGTATTAATGGCAGACAATAAGCTGATTCAGGCGGAACGTTATATGCTCACTATCGATCAACGCTTCCCTGAGCTATCAGATCCGTCGCATCCACTTTATGAGCAATACCATAAAATTAAACTGCAGCTAACCTCTCGATAATTCACGCATAACACTCGTGAAAATACTCTCAATAACCCAACGGCTAAGCAAATACTGCTTAGCCGTTTTTGGTTACATTTTTGTGCTGCAAAAACAGCCATAACTCTGCTAACGTGAAGCGATAAATAAAAACAGTCTATTAGACTTAATAAAGGAAGCTCCTCACCATGAAACTTCGCCGCTCTGTTGCGCATTGTATGCTGGCTTTAGGTACTTTAGCGTGTTCATCAATGATATTCGCCAATGCCTCTAATCAAGGTTATTACCGCGCTCCTGCATTACACGATCAAACCTTAGTGTTTACTGCCGAAGGCGATCTTTGGACGACTGAACTCAGTCAAAACCAGAACCAAACTAAAGCCAGTCGCTTAACCAGTTTAGCGGCAGAAGAGTTGGACGCAACAATTTCTAAAGATGGTAAATGGGTGGCGTATACGGCCAATTATGAAGGCGCAACCGAAGTGTATGTGATGCCTATTGAAGGCGGCGTAGCTAAACGCGTCAGCTTTGAAAACAGCCGAGTGCGATTACAAGGCTGGACCGCATCTGGCGAAGTATTGTATTCCACCGATAACGCCTTTGGCCCAGCTAACTTTTGGGTGCTTAAAACCGTTGACCCACAAACCTTAACCATCACTGATTTACCGTTAGCTGACGCCGTTGAAGGCACCATAGATGATAAAGGCGAGTATGTGTACTTTACCCAATTTGGTCTGCAAGTCAGTGGCGATAATGTCAAAGTATATCGCGGCGGCGCTAAAGGTGAGATTTGGCGTTATAAGCTAGGCAGTAAACAAGAAGCCCAGCGGTTAACTGCAATCCATGACGGCTCAGTTAAACAGCCGATGCTATCTAATGGTCGAGTTTATTTTGTTAGTGATCAGTCCGGTAATGACAATATTTGGTCAATGACAGTCGATGGCAAAGATTTTATACAGCACACCAAATATACCGACTGGCAAGTGCGTGATGCCCAACTTAATAATGGTCGTATTGTATTTCAGCAGGGCGCCGACATTAAGTTACTCAACTTAGCGAATTTTACTGAGTCAACATTAGACATCGAGCTTACCAGCGACTTTACTCATCGCCGCGAGCTGTGGGTTAACGACCCAATGGATTATGCCACCTCGACAGTGTTTTCGCATCAAGGCGATAACGTGGTCATTACCGCCCGCAGCCATGTGGCAATTGCCAGTAACGATGGTCGCCGTTTAGTGCAAATAGACTCTCCTGCCGACAGCCGAGTACGCGATGGACTATTAAGCGATGATGGCAAATGGGTTTATGGCATTAGCGATGCATCTGGTGAGCAAGAAATTTGGCAATATCCAGCCGACGGTTCAGCTGGCGCGAAACAGCTCACTAAAGATGGCAGCACCTTACGCACCAGCTTGTCGTTATCGCCAAATGGCCGTTATTTAGTGCATGATGATTACATGGGCAATGTGTGGTTATACGATTTAAGCCGCAACAATAACCAAAAAATTATCCAAAACGGCGAGGGGTTAGGCCCTTATCAAAACATTACCTGGTCTGGCGACAGTCAGTTTATTGCCCTAACCAAGGCAGAAATTGGTAAACAGCGTCCGCAAATTGTGTTGTATTCCATTAACGAATCAAAAGCACAAACCTTGACCTCAGACAAATACGAGTCGTTTTCACCCAGTTTTAGTCACGACGGTAAATGGTTGTATTTCTTGTCTAATCGCGAATTTAAAGCCACCCCAGACTCGCCTTGGGGTGACCGTAACATGGGGCCGATATTTGATAAACGCACGCAAGTGTTTGCCTTAGCATTAGATGCTAAAGCGTCGTTTCCGTTTGCCAAACCAACCGAGCTTACTGTTATCAAAGACGCTAAAAAAGCCGACAGTAAAGACCAGGATACCCCAGCAAAAGTCAAAGTAGAGTGGGACGGATTAAACCAACGCTTATGGCAAGTGCCAGTAGATGCTGGTAACTACAATAGTTTAATCGCAACTAAAGATAAGCTGTATTTATTGGATGGCAGCCAAGATAAAAGCGAGTTAAAACTGATTAAGTTTGATCCGCTCAATATTAAGGTTGATACCTTTAGCGAAGATGTCGGCCAATATTCGTTATCAAAAGATGGCAGTAAAATTATGCTGCGCAAACAGTCTGACCCTAAAAACCTTTTGATTGTTGATGCCGGAGACAAACTGCCCAGCGATGTATCACGCGCCAAAGTCAGTACTGACCAATGGCAGTTAAGCATTTCGCCACCACAAGAATGGCAGCAAATTTTTGAAGATGCATGGTTAATGCATCGTGATTCGTTTTTTGACCCGAAAATGCGTGGTGTAGATTGGCAAGCAGCCAAAGCCAAGTATCAGCCTTTGGTTGATAGGCTGACCGATCGTAATGAGCTGAATGATATTTTCATGCAAATGATGGGTGAACTTAACTCATTACATTCACAGGTGCGTGGTGGTGATATTGCTCAAGACGCCGATGCCGCCAAAGCTGCTGCATTAGGGGCTAGGCTGACACAAACCGACAAAGGTGTTGTGATAAGCCATATTTATCAAACCGACCCTGAGTTGCCATTGTCGGCATCACCCCTAGCACGAATTGAAGTGGACGCTCAAGAAGGTGATGTGATTGCCAGCCTCAATGGCAAGAAAGTCACTAATATTGCTGATGTAACGCAATTACTGCGTAATCAAGGTAATAAGCAAGTGTTGCTGGGTTTAGTTCGTGGGAAAACAGCTATCAATACCATAGTAACGCCCCATGATATTGGTACCGATGCCAAGCTACGTTACCTTGATTGGGTTGAGCATAACGGTGACAAAGTAGCCAAAGCCTCTAAAGGTAACATTGGTTATTTGCACTTGTATGCCATGGGCAGCGGTGATGTTGAAAGCTTTGCTCGCGAGTTTTATACCAACTACGACAAAGAGGGGTTAATCATTGATGTTCGCCGCAATCGTGGTGGTAATATCGACAGCTGGATTATCGAAAAACTGTTACGTCGTGCGTGGGCATTTTGGCAGCCAACCCATGGCAGCACGAATGCAAACATGCAGCAAACTTTCAGAGGCCACTTAGTCGTATTAGCTGATCAAATGACCTATTCAGATGGTGAGACTTTTTCTGCGGGAATTAGAGCGCTAAACATTGCGCCTATTATTGGTAAACAAACTGCAGGCGCTGGAGTGTGGTTATCGGGTCGAAATTCGGTGACCGACAAAGGCATGGCGCGGGTAGCAGAATACCCACAATATGCCATCGATGGTCGTTGGATTGTTGAAGGTCATGGGGTGGAACCCGACATTGAAGTGGATAATTTACCTTATGCCACTTTTAGCGGTAAAGATGCACAACTTGAAGCTGCGATCAGTTATTTAAAAGATGAACTAGTACAGCAACCTATAAAGCCATTGAGCGGATTACCTATACCTAAAACAGGTTCTGCGGCAGACATTAAAACCAAGTAACCTCACATTGGTTTAAGTAAAACAGTAAAAAATAACCCTCTCACGCATAATGCTGAGAGGGTTATTATTATTGATTTATCACAGCAAATACTTAGTGTTTTATTTCAACTTCGCATGCTAATGAGTTAGCAATAAAGCAATTTGCATGGGCTTTTTCATGTATTTTAGCTAACGTTTCTTCGTCAACGTCAACCCCTTGTGCAAATGTCACTTTTGGCGCTAATGTCATTTTAACCACGGCCACTTTGCCCGCTTCATTTTTACCTAAATCAGCAGTGGCATTATCAACATAACTGGCCACAGGCAGCCGCTTTAAATGGGCAATCGCTAAAAAGGTCAACATATGGCATGAAGACAAAGCCGCGAGCAAACTTTCTTCTGGATTCACTTTATCCGCATTGCCTTTGTATTCTGGCGCAGATGACGCTTGAATGCTTTGCCCTGTGCCAAACTTAACCTCATGATCGCGATTAAATTCACCTTCTTCACTAGGTGAAGACTGCCAATTTACCGTTAATTTAAAGCCCATTTTGTACTCCCCAAACCCCATTAAAGTGGTATTTATAACAACTTAATATAGCGTGTATTACCGCTGAACAGCGGGTACTTACCAAACGGTAACACATCTGTATTGATTCAACACCAAGCGTACCCCAATGTCCATTAATTTGATCTGAATAGTCAAATTGAAACACCCACCTAATGTGACTAAATCGTGGTAATCAATGTTGCGAAACCGCTATGCATCAAAGTGAGTTAGATAACTTTAAAATCAGTTGCTTACATGGTTAACATGACTATTTGGTTATGTGTTTTAAAACAAGCTTATGTTATCAATTTGTAATGAATACGTATGCATTGTGTTGTGTGTTATTCAAGCTAATGCCTAGTATATCGGAATAATAAATGTCTAATATTTAGATTTGTCTGCGCGAGATAACTGAGTATTGGATCACTAATAAGTCGATATGGTGAGGGAAAAACCAATGCTCAAAAGCAAACCCAGTTTATTGTCATTAGCCTTAGTGGCAGCAGGTGTGAGCGTGATGTTCATGCCTCATATTGCAATGGCTAATGATGATGTTAATCCGCTTGAACAGCCAAGTGCCGCTAAACAAAGTATTGAAGTCAATAAGCCTGCGACGACGGCCGATGACGCTAATGCAAGTGAGCTTGTCGCCACCAGTGCTGTAGTCAGTCTTGCAGCAAGTGACGAGCCGATTGAACGTATTGCGGTCAAAGGTTACAGCCGCAGTCTCATTGATTCACTTAACTCAAAACGGTTTAGTGACACAGTGTCAGAGCAGTTGTCGGCAGATGATTTGGGGGCATTGCCTGATGTATCAATGGCAGATGCATTAACACGCTTACCGGGGATTTCTGCAGTACGTACTGGTGGGCAGGCGGCAGAAATTAACATTCGCGGCATGTCTGGTGGGTTTGTATTTTCGACCTTAAATGGCCGCGAGCAGGTATCAACCAGCGGTTCGCGCAGTATTGAGTTTGATCAATATCCCTCTGAGTTGATTAGCTCAGCAGCGGTTTATAAATCGCCTAAAGCATCGCTTATAGAAGGCGGTGTTGCAGGTACGGTTGAGTTACAAACCGTCAGCCCACTGAGTATCGATAAAGATTATAGCTTTGTTATTAATGCCCGGGGTATGCATAACGATCGTGCCAGTGAAGTGTTTGGCGCAGAAGAATATGGCAGCCGTTTAAGCTTTTCTTACCAAGGTAAGTTTTTAGAAGATACCTTAGGTATTGCAGTCGGTTATGCCCGCCTAGAACAGCCCAGTGTTGCCACCCAATTTATTGGCCTAGCGTACAACGACTCAAAAGAGCTAGATGGTCTGGCAAACGACACTAACGGCCCGGTTGATAACCCAGACTTTGAATACATCAGCGAAGGGTTTGAAATGCAGCATTTAGGTGGCGTTGAAACACGCAACGGTTACATGGGCGCAATTGAGTGGGCACCCGTTGATAACTTTGTGGTTAAAGCCGATGCATTTATGTCTCGTTTTGACAGCGAATCATTTGCACGAGGATTTCGAGCAAAATTGGGTGGTCGCAATGCCAGTGTCGCCAACCCTGTATATGATGGCAACAGCGTGATTGGTGGTACGTTTAATCGCACCTCCAAAAGCTACACTCGAGTTGAAATTGTTAACGATGACAACCAAGATTTTGATGAAGTAAACAGTTTTGGTGTCAATGCGGATTGGCAAGTTACCGATAAGCTCAATGTCAATCTTGATGTGTCGTTGTCGTCAGCCAAAAGTGACTTCCGTAATGGGTTATTGTGGTCAAATGTGGCCGTCGATGCCAATGCCGACACACCGATATTCGATGAAAATGTGTCAATTAGTTACTTGCTCAATGGTCTAGATTTACCCGACATTGGTTTTAATCAAGCGGAGGCTTTTTCTGATGTAGACCGAGTGATGGTCAGCAAATACGGTATTTATCCTTTTGTGAATGAGGATGAAATGAAAGCCTATCGAGTCGATTTTAAATACGATTTAGAAACCGACATTATATCCAGTGTAGAATTTGGTGCCCGTTATTCAGATCGTACTTACTCTAATAATCGTTCGGTATTTGAATACGGTAACGACGGTGCTTTTTCAAAGTCTGAGCCACCGCTTAAACTGACCGAAGACATGACCACAGTTGTCGATTGGCAAGGTGATTTTAGCTACTTTCCTTCTTACTTAGCGATTGATTTGGACGCAGCATTAAATGCTTGGTTCCCTGATGGTATTCCACAACCGGTACAAACTTGGGGTAATGCTGACGGGGTTGTTGATCCTCAAGGCTATACCACTAACTACTCTTGGACTGTTTTACAAAGTGGTGAAGTGTATGAAAAAGTGATATCTGCCTATGTGATGGCCAATATCAATACTGAAATTGGCGGCATGCCAGTGACCGGTAATATTGGTTTGCGCATGGTTGATACCGATCAATCTGCCACTATGCTACAAAACGTTGATGGCGATATTAACCTCGGTGCGCAAAATATTACTGACAGTATTGGCATTATCAACCAAAACTATGTGTCGACGGTTCAAGGTATCAGCTACACCGACTACCTACCATCGATTAACTTAAATTTTAAAATCACCGATGACTCTCAAATCCGCGTCGCGGCTGCCAAAGTCATGTCACGCCCGCCAATTAACCGCTTAGCGGGCGATATCAGTGCGTCGGTATCTGACGATGGCAAGATTAATGGTTCGAGCACTAATAACCCATTTTTAATGCCATTTTATGCCGATCAATATGACCTGTCTTACGAGTACTATTTTGATGAAGGCGCCTTTGTTGCGGCGGTATTCTACAAAAATATAGACTCATTTATCGACACGATTGCCATTGAAAACTTCGATTTTCAAGCGAATGGTTTTAACGTGCCAGATTACATTGTCGATGAGATCAGTGGTGAACAAATTGCCACCACTAACGGTACCTATACCACCGCCGTTAATAATGCCAAAGGCGGTTATATTCGCGGCTTAGAACTGGCTTACACCCAAGTGTTTGCCTCACTTCCTGATGCATGGTCTGGCTTAGGCTTTAATGCCAGCTATTCGTATACCGAATCAGAAGTGCAGTCTATTACCAGTCTTGGTGGCGACACCACAACTCAAGACCTACCTGGCTTGTCTAATAACGTGGTCAGTGCAACCTTGTTTTATTCCTATGAAGGGTTTGAAACTCGTGTCAGTGCGCGTTTTCGCGACGAATTTGTGTCTGAGCAAGTGGCCATTAATGAGCAAGTGGTGAACTTTGACGCAGAAACCGTCATCGACTATCAAGCATCGTATCAAGTGAATGACGGCTTAGGCCTGCTGTTTCAAGTCAATAACCTCACCGATGAACCGACTAAAAGTTATTTCGGTAACCAAAATAAAACCGGCACTTTACAGTACTTTGGCCGCGAATTTTATTTGGGGTTCACTTATGCCATGTAACCAACAAGCGGGTTTATTGCTTAATCTGAACTCGGGATGAAGTGTGTATTTATAACGATAATAATCAAAACCTTAACTAGATTTCACTGTCAAACTTGTCATTTGTTTTACTCACAAGGCAAATTAACGCGTCAATAGCGAGCCTATGGCAAATTAATTCAACGCAGTTAGCAAGACAAAGGGCTGTTTGAAAGGCGTTTATTATCTCGAGTTCAGGTTACTTATAAAAACAAATAAAAATTATCCGATTGCCAATGGGCAACATGCGATAGGGAGAAGTAAGTCATGATGACTAAATCAATAATGTCGACGATCAGTGTATTTGCGCTAAGTATGGCCACACTGATGGGGTGTGGTGGTGATTCGTCAGCACCAGGGGAAGTATTATTAACTTGTAATGTACCCAATGTGCCTAATGCCGCGGGGACTGAATGTGTGGCGCCGCCGCCACTAAGCTGCCCAGCACCTAAATTTCCAGATGCTAAAAATGAGAGTTGTATCGTTGGCTACAATTCTGAACTACCTATGCCTGTTGTGTTGGCAGGGCCAAATCAGGCTGTGTTGTATTACAACCGTATCAAAGACAAAGATAACAGCAGCAGTAATCCAAATTATCCCGGTTATAAACTCCACACTTGGAATAACGACACCTGTGATGCCTATGCGCCTCCATATGACTCAAGCGACTGGGCCAATGGTCACTCGTTCGATGGTATCGATCCCAACTATGGTGCTTATTGGCTAATTAACCTAAAAGATGGCTATAGCGACTGCGGCAACTTTATTATCCATGTTGGGACCGAAGGTTCGGGTAAAGCGCTGGGTGACACTGACTTAACCATGAACCTTAAAGCCTATGAAGATGATAGTGCGCCAGAAGCACAGTTTAATCGGGCTAACTTCACTATTCATGGTGAAGGAGATGTGTATGATTATCCTATTTTAGACGTTGGGTTTTCTATTGACGGTGCCAGTGCGCATTGGTTAGATCAAAACACTTTTGTATGGAATGAGCCTGCCGACGGCGTGGCGAAGTTTGTCTTACATCACTCAGCCACCGCGGGTATTGAGGTCGATAACGACGGTAATATCAATGGGGCGCAACTAGAGTTAATTGAAACTGAACTCAGTGATGCACAAAAAGTATTAGTGCCACATTTAGCAAGTTGGCCAGCCTACCAAGCTAGCTTTACTGCCGATGAAGCGAAAGCCATGGCCAAAGAGCAGCTGGTGCTGGTGGCTTACGATAGTGATAACAAACCCATAGCAGCAACAAATGTGCAGGTCGCTAAAGTGCTCGATGACTTGTATACCAAAGGTGATAATGACGCCGACGAGGCTAATTTAGGTGTGATTTATGACGGCAGCAATATCAGCGCCAACGTATGGGCACCAACGGCAATATCCGTTAATGTAAAGATTTTTGACAGCGCTAAAAAACTCACTAAAACCCACGCAATGACCTTAAATGCAGCAAGCGGTATTTGGTCCTTTAGCGGTGACATGAGCTTAGACCGCCAATACTATCGCTATGAGCTGAAGGTATATCACCCCATTTCGAAGAAAATAGAAACCCTAGAAAGCACCGATCCTTACTCATTAAATGTGTCTACTAATGGCCGTTATAGTCAGTTTATTCATTTAAGCGATGCTGATCTCAAGCCCGCTGGGTGGGACGGTCATACGGTAATGACTGTTGAAAATCCTGAAGATATCGTGATATACGAAGGTCATGTGCGTGACTTCAGTGCTCGGGATGAAAGCACTTCTGCAGCTAACCGTGGTAAGTACCTAGCATTTACCGAGACGGGGAGTGCGCCAGTTGAGCATTTACGTCAATTGGCTGAAACAGGGGTAACACATTTTCATGTGCTACCAACAACGGATATTGCCACTATCGATGAAGATGTTACAAAACGCATTGAAATCACCGATACACTCGGCAAATTGTGCACCCAAATTAGCGATACAGCTAACGCCTGTAAAACTCAAGATAAAGCCGCGACAATCGCATCTATTTTAGCTGACTTCTTACCTGGTTCTGCAGACGCACAAGATTTAGTCGGCGCGCTACGCAGTTATGACGGTTTTAACTGGGGTTACGATCCGCATCACTTTATTGCACCAGAAGGCAGTTATGCCTCAAGCCCAGAGGGTATTGCACGAGTTAAAGAACTGCGCGCCATGAACCAAGCGCTGCATGAACTTGGCTTACGTGTGGTACTCGATGTGGTCTATAACCATACTAGCGCATCGGGCCTATGGGATAACTCAGTATTTGATAAGCTTGTACCGGGTTACTACCACAGATATAACGAAATCAGCGGTAAAATAGAAACCTCTACCTGTTGCGATAATACTGCTACCGAGCACCGTATGATGGATAAGTTTGTCACCGACTCTCTGGTTATTTTAGCTAAAGAGTACGGTTACGACGGCTTCCGTTTTGATGTGATGGGTCACATGCCCAAAAGCAGTATTTTAGCCGCGCGTGATGCTGTGCAAGCGGTTGATCCTGATAACTATTTCTATGGCGAAGGTTGGAACTTTGGTGAGGTTGCCGACAATCGCTTATTTGAGCAAGCTGTACAAGCGAATATGGCGGGTTCTGAAGTAGGAACGTTTAACGATCGTATCCGTGAAGCTGTGCGCGGTGGGGCATTATTTGCTACAGACAAAAAAGATGATTACTTACGTGATCAAGACACCTTACGTTTATCCATGGCAGGTAACTTACAAAACTACGTGTTAAAAGACTTTAACGGTAACTCAGCTAAAGGCAGTAGCTTTAGCTGGAACAGCCAGCCAACAGCTTACGCGTTAGACCCTGCCGACAGCATTAACTATGTGTCCAAGCACGACAACGAAACATTATGGGATATTTTACAATACAAACATGATGTTGGTTTATCACTTGAACACCGCGTTCGGGTACAAAACATTGCCGCAACCATTCCATTAATGAGCCAAGGTATCCCCTTTTTACAAATGGGTGGCGACATGTTGCGCTCTAAATCGATGGACCGTAACACCTATGATGCCGGCGATTGGTTTAACTGGGTCGACTTTACCAAAAACAGCAATAATTGGAATGTTGGTTTACCGTTAGCACAAGATAACGAGACTAAGTGGAGTGTGATTAGTGGGATTTCGGCTAACCCCAATGCTGCTGCATCTATGTCTGAAATCGATTTTGCATCATCGGTATTCAACGAGTTCTTGGCCATCCGTCACCAAAGTAAATTGTTCCGTTTAACCACAGCGCAAGACATTATCGACCGAGTGGGCTTTCATAATATCGGTAAAAACCAAAAGCAGGGCGTGATTGTGATGAGCATTGACGACGGTGCAGGCTTAACCGATATCGATCCAAGCGTTGATGCCATTGTGGTGATGGTTAATGGTAGTGCCCAAGAGCAAACTCAGACCATTGCCACCGCTAGCGGTTTTAGCTTGCATGCAAAGCAGCAAGTGTCGATAGACAACGAGGTGCAAAACGCTAGCTTTACTCAAGGAGATGGTGAAGGCACATTTACCGTACCCGCTTACACCACTGCTGTGTTTGTTAAAGTACAAGGCGAAATGCAAGGCGAGGGTTTAACTGCAAATGCTACAGCAGGCGCACCAGATGTCGTCCCTTTTGGCAGTACAGATGTATTTGTGCGTGGCGATATGAATGGCTGGGGTGAGGTTGATAAGCTCACTTATGTCGGTAATGGCGAATACCGTATTGCGATTACCTTAACTGCAAATAGTTATAATTTTAAACTGGCATCAGCAGATTGGAACACAGTTGATTTTGGTGCAATTTCTAGTGATGTGGCCGTTGTTGATGAAAACGTGGCTGAATTGCTTGCTGCCAAAGGAGCTAACATGACCTTTACAGCATCACGTGACGCAACCTACGTGTTCTCATTAAATGCGGCAGACAAGCAGAACCCTGTGTTATCGGTATATAACCAAGAGCCTTTTGCAGACACCCCAGTATATTTACGCGGTGACATGAATGGCTGGTCTACCGATAATGAAATGGTCTATTTAGGTGGCAGTATATATCGTGCTGAAGTCATGGTTACCGCTGGAATCAAAGGCTTTAAAATGGCCTCTAGCGACTGGGATCGCGTCGATTATGGTAGCTTAGATGCAGATGGCACAGTGCAGCTGAGTATTGGCAAGGCACTGGCTGTAAAAGGTGGCAATTTAAGCATCAATATTGAAACAGATGCGATGTACAGTTTTACCTTTGATATGAGTAATCGCAATGCCCCTATTTTGACCATCGACAAAACAGACATGTTTGTCGGTAATACCGTTTACATTCGAGGTGGCATGAATGGCTGGGGCGAAGTAGATGCATTGGCCTATCAGGGATCATCTATTTACCAAGTCGATATTGCGTTAGCTGTCGGTGATAATGAATTTAAAATCGCGACAGCAGATTGGTCGACAATTGATTTTGGTGCCATAGCAGGCGATGACGCTGTGAGTGAAGGTTTGTTGAAAACCTTAGCGAAAAAAGGCGCAAACATGCACTTTAATGCCACAAGCGCCGGTACCTATCGCTTTACGGTAACAGGTCCAAGCTCTGAGTCACCTACTTTGTTAGTGACAAAGTTGAACTAGGTTTAGTGATTATCCAGTAAACACAAAACCCAGCGCAAGCTGGGTTTTATTTGTTTAATTGAAACGGTTTAAGCGTCTTCTGTCGTCAGTTTACTAATTAATTCAGCAATAGTGTCGGGATCTTGTGCGCCAGAGACTAAATATTGTTGATTAAACACAATGGCGGGGACGGCTTGGATCCCGCGACTGATCCACAGTTGCTCTTCCTCTTTTACCGCAGTTTCAAAGCGTTTGTCTGTGAGCACTGCTCGTGCCTCATCAGCATCTAAGCCTACCTTTGTGGCTGCTTCAATGAGAACTTCAATGTCATCTGGGTTTTTCTGATCAGTAAAGTAGCTGCTGAACAACGCCAGTTTCAATTCAGTTTGCTTGCCAGACTCCGCCGCCCAATAAAGTAGCTGGTGGGCCTGTAGCGTGTTATAAATTCGCGATGCGTCAGAAAAGTTAAACTCAAAGCCTAAATCGGCACCCATTTGGGTTAATCGTTGACGATTTTGTGTACTTTGTTCCGGTGTTGAGCCGTACTTCTCGGCAATATGTTCACCTAAGTGTTGCCCTTCAGGCCCCATTGCGGGGTTTAGCTCAAACGGATGCCACTGCAATTTAACCTCTAAATCGTCAAATTGACTCAATGCTTGTTCAAGTCGGCGATAACCAACAATGCACCATGGGCACATTACGTCAGAAATAATATCGATTTGCAGTTGATTCGTTGCCATAGGGATCCTTTATAAAAAATTAATTCGACTTCATTTACTAAAGTCTAAACAGATAAAAAATGTATAGTTGCTTACAAAGTAACTGCTTTTAGTGGTTATTTGTTTGGTTTGTAATCACTTGTGAGAACAAGCCAAAAGTTGCAACCTTTGTGACATTATTGTGTCTATACTTAATCAGTAATCTGATGTTTAATCAATGTAGGGGTTAGGTCAATTTGATATACCCCATGCACGTTTATTAATGGCACAGTGATAAAGTACGCAAGGAGATATAAAACACATTATAGACTTGAGTATTTGTGACGCAAAGCACATGCCCTATGTCTAAATATGTCAGTCTGCATTTGTGCAACACCATAATTTATGTCAGCATGCAGTTGTGACACGCGATAAATTTGGCAAGTAAATTCTTTTAAGGACAATCTATGAAAATAAATCTTTCTGGTCACCATGTTGATGTTACAGACACTGTCAAACAACACGTAGATGAAAAATTCGCTAAAATAGCTAGCCATTTCCCCACGCTTATCTCGCTAGATATCATCATTGCTAAAGAGCATGGTGAATATGATGTTGAAATTAGAACTAACTATGAAGGAACTCGCATTGCTGCTAAAGGTACTGATTTAGTCATGTATCCCGCTATAACAAGCGCTGCTAAAAAACTCGATGCGGCACTAAAGCATCGTAAAGGTCAATTGAAAGCAGATTTACATGAAAAACCAGATGTAACTGCACCAGAAATTGCTTACGAAAAAGTTCAAGAAATGGACTTACGTTAAGTACATTCGTTGATTAAACGACATTAAAAAACGCAGCCTAAGCTGCGTTTTTTAGTTTGGTCTGCTCAAAACACTAATGCTTCAAAACACTAATGCTAGGGAAGATGACGTTTGGCTCGCGGCTAAGTCATCTAGTTCCTAGACTTGTAGCGTTTCTCGTTTCAGCGAGTTTTATTCTTCGTTAATCTCAGCGTTGTGATAAACGTTCTGTACGTCGTCACAATCATCAAGAGCGGCTAAGAATTTTTCAAAACTTTCAATGTCTTCGCCAGTAAGTTCTGTCATGGTTTGTGGCACAAATGCTAAATTCTCTACCTTAAAATCAATCTCTGGAAAGGCTTCAGTTAACACTGTGCGGGCATTGTTAAACTCTGACACTGGCGCAAATACGCTGATGATGCCATCTTCAAGCTCTACATCGGCAACGTCGACGTCAGCCATCATAAGCAGTTCTAAAATAGCTTCATCGTCATCACCATCAAATACAAATACTGCTTGATGTTCGAACATATGGCCAACAGTACCAGGGCTACCTAACTTGGCATCATTTTTAACAAATGCTTGGCGAACCTGAGTAAAAGTACGGTTACCGTTGTCTGTTAAGCAGTCAACAATCACCATACAACCGCCAGGTCCAAAACCTTCATAGCGGGCGGTATCATAATCTTCACCACCACCACCACGAGCTTTTTCAATGGCACGTTCAATAACGTGTGCCGGAACTTGATCTTTCTTTGCGCGGGCAATCAAGCTACGTAGAGCTAGGTTACCATCTGGGTCAACGCCGCCTTTAGCGCAAATGTAAATCTCTTTACCATAGCGTGAGTAAATTCGTGTCTTTTGGCCGGCGGTTTTCGCCATGGACTCTTTTTTATTTTGATATGCTCTGCCCATCTTAATCTCGTTTTTTAAATGTTTAAGGCTAAAAATTGTCATCGATTCTAACAGGAATAAGTTGTGCTGTTTAGGTGCAGGATCTAAATTTCACGTAAATAGGCTTGATAATACGATAAATATTATTAAATCCAGTATTCGCACCTCGTCTCATTAGTGAATAATTTTTATACTAACATCTCAGGCCTGTTAATTTTATGTATCAATTACTTTGAATCAATAATACAATTTAAACATAATTATCATTTAATGATAAAATACAATAATAAGTTGAAAGGTTTTTTTGTTGTCTAAAATCAATAGATTAAGTGTTTACCTTTTGATAAATAGATGAGTTGATGAGCTAGGTTATCAATATCATTTCTACCCTGAACCAGTATGCTGTAAATGAGAATGCGAATATGAAATCTGAATCTGCTGAAGGTCAAACATCAACTGCCACTGTGACTATTTTGTATTATGAAGCGCCTGTTGGTTTAGAAATGCATAATGCTGTCATGACCGATTTACATGTCAGCAACACAGGACGCGTAATGATCCCAGAATCATTTCGTCGAGGTAAGTCAATTATTGCGGTGTTAGAGGGTGAGTGCAAAATACTTAACTCGTTAGGTGAGCGTGTTTATTCACAGCGTGTATTGAGCTAAGCACTTATTGATTCTAAAACTAAAAAAGACACTATAATGTGTCTTTTTTAGGTTATTGCTATGAGGTTTGCTATTTAGCAATATGGGGATTAATCATTGGATTCACAGCGTAATAAATCATTTAATAGCTTATCTGCCAAAGGCTGTAATACTTGCATATTAGGTTCGGTATGAGCCACCGTTCTTAAACCGTATATTCCCATCACCAAATATTGCGCTAAAAATTGGCTGTCACTGTCTTGTGCGATTAACTTCTGTTTTTTTGCTGTATCAAATACTTGCGCTAACGACTGCTGCCACAGCTGCAAAAATTCACAGGCCATAAGTCTAATTTGCTCATCTTGCTCGCCCATTTCACTGAGTGATTTGGTCAGTAAGCATGACTGGGTCGCATCGCAGCTTAAACATTCTTGTACGATTAGGGCTAAATATGCACCTAAGTTGTCTACCGCTGAATCATCATTGGCAAATAGTTGCTCAAACTGCTTACTGCGATCTTGTTGATATTGCTCAATTGCAGCAATAAATAAGCCTTTTTTATTATCAAAGGCACAGTAAATTGACCCCGGATGTAGTCCCGTTGCTTTAGTGAGATCTTGCATGCTGGTTTTAGCGAATCCATTCACTAAAAAGGTGCTCATAGCAGCACGTAAAACAGTTTCTCTATTAAATTCAGCGTGTCTCATATCTGGTCACTTCTGGTTAACAACAAAGCGTGATAACTCATCACACTTGAGTCTAACTAAATTTTACCGACTATTCAAAAAATACTTGAATGTCTATTCAAATACGATTAATCTTGAACGTATATTCAAGAATGGAGTTAACCACATGACGGCCAGTTTATTTACCCCTTACAAACTCAATGACACCTTAACATTATCAAACAAGATTTTAATGGCACCATTAACGCGTTGTATGGCGGATGATGACCTTGTGCCAACACTGAAGATGGTTGATTACTATGCTCGCCGAGCTGAAGCTGGTTTAATTATCAGTGAAGCGACAATTATCCGCCCAGATGCCCAAGGCTACCCAAACACCCCTGGCTTATTTACTCCAGCTCAAATTGACGGTTGGCGTAAAGTGACCGATGCCGTGCATAAAAGTGGCGGTAAAATCTTTGCTCAACTTTGGCACACTGGCCGTGTAGCACACCCACATTTTTTCGATGGTGGTGATGTTCTTTCTTCTTCTGCACAAGCGGTTGAAGGCACAGTGCCTAGAATGCGCGAACTCGTTTATCAAACACCAAAAGCGGCCACCTTAGATGATATTAAGCAGTTAGTGGTTGATTATGCTCAAGCCGCGGCAAATGCGATTGATGCTGGCTTTGACGGCGTTGAAATTCATGCCGCGAATGGCTATTTAATTGACCAATTTTTGCATCATGACAACAATCGCCGTGAAGACGAATACGGCCAAACTCCGGCAAATATGTCACGCTTTGCTTTAGAAGTTGTTGATGCTGTGGTTGCCACAATTGGCGCAGATCGCACTGCTATTCGAGTTTCTCCTGGTGCCTATTTTAATATGGCCGCCGATCCACGCGACCGTGATGTGTTTGACTATTTACTACCTGAGTTGGCTAAACGCCATTTAGCGTTTTTACATGGCGGTATTTTTGACGACTCAATGCAGTTTGATTACTTAGGCGGCAATATATCGACCTATTTGCGCAGTGTTTATACTGGCACCTTAGTGGGTGTCGGTAGCTATACCGCCGAAACGGGCAGTGCAGCCATAACCGACAACAAATTTGATTTGTTGGCAATTGGCCGTCCATTTATTGCCAATCCAGATTACGTGGCAAAAGTGCGTGATGGCGGCGAATTAGTGACATACGCCGACAGCATGTTAGCGGAACTGATTTAACGTTATTTGTTGTTTTAGGTTACTAACGTCAATGGAGGTTAGTAACCTAGTGTGTAGGAATCCATTTCTAAGCCGTACTTGATGTACTAGAAATGGCGCTAAAATTATCAACCCCAATTTGTTTTTTTTAGCCTCCGTTTTGACCACAGCTACTGCTGTGGTTTTTTTTGGTAAAAATTTAGCAGAAATTTGTCTCCGTGGGCGCAGTCTATTACTATGGCGACAATTTTCGGCAAAGAGAAACATGATGCAGACACTGCAACAATTAAATGATGGTTTGTTACTGGGTTATCAACGGGTCAGTATCGCTGAACAACTTACGCAATTTCCTACAAAACTGTTTGAATTAGCCGATACCCTAGAAGTACTCGATCTTAGCAATAACCAGTTGTCGTCGTTGCCGGATAATTTTGCTGATTTACATCAACTTAAAATCTTGTTTGTGTCGAATAACCTATTTGAACATCTTCCAGCTGTATTAGGTCAGTGTCCAAAGCTCGAAATGATAGGTTTTAAAGCCAATCAAATTCGTACCGTACCGGAAGCATCCATTCCAAAACAAACCCGTTGGTTAATTTTAACCGATAACCAAATTGAGCAATTGCCAGACAGTTTAGGTCAATGTCATCGGCTCGAAAAGCTTGCGCTTGCGGGTAACCGATTAACAGCATTACCTAATAGCATGGCAAACTGCCATCAATTAGCCCTGATCCGATTATCGGCTAACCAGCTTACCGCTTTACCACATTGGTTATTTGAGTTACCTAACTTAGCTTGGTTAGCCTTTGCAGGTAACGCGTTCAGTCATGTTGAACATTGCGATAATACTCGCGTACCTGTAGTGCCATTAAGCCAGTTTACTTTAGGTCAGTTACTCGGGCAGGGCGCATCTGGACTGATTTACCAAGGCTCTCACCATGCTGAACAATCAGATGAGGCAAGCTTTAGCTGCCAGACTGATGTTGCGATTAAGTTGTTTAAGGGCATGGTGACCAGCGATGGTTACCCAGCAGATGAGCTTGATTGCTGCTTAACCGCCGGCGAACACCCAAATTTAATCAATGTAGTGGCACAAATTAATCAACCAGAGCAACTGGGTTTAGTGATGCAACTTATCCCGCCAAGCTATGGCAATTTAGGTTTGCCGCCGTCGTTGCAAACCTGTAGCCGCGACACCTTTGAAGCGCAAACCGTATTTACTTGGGCTCGCATAACTTATATTGCCAGCCAAATGGCTGATATTTTGGCTCATTTACATCAAAATGGGATTAGCCATGGCGATATTTATGCCCACAACATCATGATAAATACTCAAGATAACGTATTGTTTGGTGACTTTGGCGCCGCCTCAAATTTAAAGCAGTTCACCCCACAGCATTTGCAATTAATGCAAGCGATTGAGGTTAGGGCGTTTGGTTATTTGGTCGATGACATGCTAAACCTCATCGATAACCCAAACACACCACAAGCGACAATGTTGCGCCAGTTAGTACAAGATTGCTTGCAGCATAGTGCATCAACTAGACCGAGTTTTAAGGCGTTGTTACCCCGTTTAGCGAGCATTGTGTAACAGATAAACACACTCGGGCTAAGGCATCATTAGGTTTAACCTAGTTGTTTCTTAACTCGGGTGAATGCCCCAAGTTAATGGCTCTAGCTAATCGTACGGCGAATAAACAATCCAGAATATGGTCTTTAGCCACACACTGGATTATAATCAGATTATCATGTCGTAATGAAAGGCTAGCCCACTGTGGAAAATAAAACTGCACGTTTTACTGTATTAATGGACCCGCTAAAAAAGCAGGCATTTGAACAACTGTGTGCTGCGCAAGATCTCACCCCATCACAAGTCACCCGTCAGCTTATTCGCGAATACCTCGAAAAGCATGATGTGAGTTTTGCTGACAATCAAAGTCGTCCCAATCCACAGGTAAAAAGCTAAGCTTTAATTCACCTATCGTTAGGCTATTCGTGACGTTAGTGGTATTCCCAATCGTTTCGTTAGCAGGTGAGTGGATCAGCTGGTTTATTATCCTAGGGTAGTCAATTTGTGATAATAGCATTATAATGTCATTACAATATTCGGCAGGGTAGATACTTTTCTATCTCACGCCAATCGATAAAGCCTGTCGAACTGCGTATTAGCGCTGTTAACGTGTTCGACAACTGCCAAGAACACAGAGAGTAAAGATATGAGTGATGTAATCCCGCCATGCCCAAAATGTGAGTCTCCGTACGCTTATTCAGACGGCACATTATTAATTTGCCCAGAATGCGCCAATGAGTGGAACCCAAATGAAGAAGTGGTTGATCCAGACGCTATCATTTTAAAAGATGCCAACGGCAACTTATTAGCAGAAGGCGACAAAGTCACCTTAATCAAAGACCTTAAAGTAAAAGGTTCATCACTCGTGCTTAAAGTTGGCACTAAAGCAGTGATCAACCATTTTGTCGACGGCGACCACGACATCGATTGTAAAGTGGATGGCAATGGCCAAATGATGCTGAAATCGAAGTTTGTTAAAAAACAAAGCTAATAACGATTGAACTAGTCGTTATATGTGACCATTAATCAGCTTGAGGCTGATTAACAAAAAATCCCTGCAGGCATTAATGCCAGCAGGGATTTTTTTATGGACCCAGGTTCAAGTCCCGCCGCCACATCTGAACGGGTTATTGTTGTTCCAAAAAGTATACTGTTTAGCAATGCCCGAACGCATGTTTGCCCAGTTTTGCTCCCCAAGTGCAATCACTTCCGTGACACGCTGTAAACCCATCCCTGGGCGCTGTGCGAAAATATCGATGTTTTCGATGGTCACAGCCGCGATTACACCTGTCGTTTAGTTATCTTCGATTCAACCTTGTTTGTAACTAAGCGATCTAACTCATTTTTGGAAAAAAGTGGATTAGAACTTATCTTTTTATAAAAGTTTACCCTGATTTCACTAAATGCGGCTCTATTTTAGCTTATGGTTTATAACCTATGGCCTGCGGCCACTGACGTCGTGGCGCTTCGCCCACACCAGACCAAGAGGAAACCAACGGCTGTTCCCTCTTGGAACTCCCAGCCGCCCCGCAACATTTTCGCTCTTTACAAAACAACAGCTGCGAAAAGTCGCCATGGGGTCAGATTTAACTTTGACCTACATTTGCAGACTGCCTCGGCCTTATTCGAAAATGCTAACGCTTCCGATGGTACATCCTGTACCGCGAAAGCTAGCGGGCCATCCATGGCCAGCTCACGCTATTTTCTTCAACGGCCTCAAGTTCAAAGCTGAATTTAGGCTTTTTCAATCAAGGAATCTAAATCATTTATGGACAATAGCTTCTTAGAGTAAATTTTATCCCCCCCTAGTTCACAATACGATAAGTATGGCTAAATTCAGAAAGGCTAGGTAGACAAGCTAAGATTAATCTTCAAATAAATGGCCAATTAAACTTAGCCACTACACGTTGAGTTCACTGCGCCACAGGAGCAGCTCACAAAGGATCGTGGTAGTAGCTTTGCGACGTTTCAAGCCAAGGCACTAGCTCAACATCTTGTCGATAAACTTGCCAGTCATTGCCACCAAAGGTGCGTCGTACTTCGCTAAGCCAAGCCAACACTATGCCTTCAAAACTGATGGCATCAAATATCCAATCATCTGAGTTACTAGCGATTGGGTACTTGATGTAACCTGAGAACGCGGTATTTTCAAGTTGAAAACAGATTGATTCCGCTGCACTATTAATAAGAAGGCATTGATATTCTTTGTTATTATTATATTTTAGCGTTAACTCTTGTAAGGCTACTCGTTGAGTTTCACTGAGAGTTAACTCAGCGCTGAATCTTAATGCGACTGACATATAGCTTCCTTATTGCATCACAACTGCGGTCATTATTAATAACGGCCACCGCAATCGCTTATGTGTTCACAGTCCACTATTTCCACGTCACTTTAGTGCCGGGGGGCAAGGGTGGCATAGCCTGGCAAACATCGTTAAAGATGGCAAATAACTCGGTTAATACTTGGGTTAACTGGGTCTCGTTATAGCACCAGACATAGTGTAATGGGGAATGTTGATAATTCTCAGTGGTTTCCCCCCGAAGATAACGCACCATATGTGCCAACTCTGGCATACCCGCACCCCGCCAATGGTCATCTAAATAGGTGCCAATTGTAAAACTTACCCATTGCAGCATAATTATGGTCACACTCATATGCGGATGAGAAAATTTTTTATGGTTGAGACGAAAGTAGCCCCCCTCTGCTTTATAGTAACGAATTGGCAGACCAAAGCTGTCCATTATGGCAATCTTTCTCGGCAAAGACACCATAGGCGCGTTCTCATCGATAACTTGAGGGTATTTATCGACTAGTACTTGATAACGTTCTGGCAGACGCGCCGCCTCACAGGCCGCCAACAAGGTGGTAGTGACTCGATTAATTTCATATTCCATAACTTAGCTCCACGAATTTATTGCAACTCATTTTATTGCATCTACTTTTATTACACTTATTTGTGGCTACTTACTTGGGCCCAGCATAGTAACAGCAATGCTCACTTAAACTGGGCCGAATGACTTAAAGTTTTGTCTAATCAGCTGCTGGCTCAGGCTTAAAGCTAATGCTAAAGCCTTTGCTCGCAGCTATATCTAAAAACCGCTGAATATTTGGCAAGTTAGCATTCACATCCGGTAACTCCAACGTATAAGAGTCAATGACCAAGGGGGCGTTATATAACTTATCTTGTTTATATTTTGCTGCCCGCATCTAGCTACCCGTTGTAGTGATCAAGTTAAATTGACCACGGTTTTAGAGTCATTCCAATATAGAGGTGGGAAGGCCTGAGACTTACAAACGCTTTTTATTTACCATCAGCAACTTAAACTGATATTGATAGAGTTCATCATGATGATGTGTAATCTTATCGCTTCAGCTCTAAAAATGAACTTTAATATGTATTAAAGTGCACTTTTTTCGAGTTTTAGCGCTTAATCGACATGTTTTGCGTATTATCGTGACAAACTTGTCTCAAACTCAGTTTATGCAGGATATTTTGCATAACTAGTCACAATTTATCAGTCTTAGACTTAGTGTTCATAACGTCAACAAAGACATGCTGCTACAAGAGTACTCAGCTCTCAATCATCAAATCTTTCTGCTTAATAACTCTAAATGATCATTTGTTTCATTAGCATTAAGCTGTACACGCTCTTCTAGGAGCAGAGTGTTGTATTCCAGTAGTTTTTGAATGAACACATCAAAGAAACCTAGTGATAAAACTAACGAGGTAACAACCGCTACTATCAGGATCTCTGCAAGCCAAGGACTTCCTAAAAGATATGCAATGGAAACGACTAAAGCCAGTAAGGTCTTAAACCATTTCACGTATGAGCATAACTTCATCGCAGAGGCTATATCTCCCGTCATCACTGAAGATTTAAAGTTATCCATATATTTCTTCACTCCTTACTTTTATCTACAAACGGCAAAGCCTCATTAACGATAATTAAAGTGCAGCTTTCGTACTTAATCGACGTATTTTGCGTATCACCGTGACAATAATGCCTTACTTTTAATTTATACCAAACCGACAGATAATATGACTCATTTCTGGACAGAAGCGAGCTAGGTTTCCAACTCTAATTTGTGAGTTTAGGATTAAAATTTCTATGGATTAACGCTCAAAGCAGCTGCGCGGTACGCGTCGGCTAGCTTTGCTTGATACTCATTGAGCCTCCTCCCTAGCAAGCCGCATCAGCGGTATGCTTAAGGTGACTAAACCAACAGGAGAAAGCTCAATGAGATTTTATAATAACTCACATCCATACTACTGTGGTAT